>CACOWD010000001.1 GCA_902630915.1 uncultured Pelagibacteraceae bacterium
ACTTTCCACACCTTCAAATCTTGTTATGAACCACTTTTGTTTTTGTCCCCTAAATTTACCTTTCCAAATTTTTCCTACTAAATAATTTGGAAGTTCATATTCATAAATCTCATCTATTTCTTTTATAACTTTAATATTTCTTATGCTAGTTTCTTCAAAAAGTTCTCTTTTCATAGCTGAGAAATAATCTTCACCATTGTCAACACCGCCTTGAGGCATTTGCCATTTATCAATTGGGTTATCCTTTCTTTTAGCCACAAACACTTTGTTTTCATTATTTAAAACAACAATTCCAACACCCGTGCGCATTGGAAGTTTTTTAGTAGTCATATTTTTTATGAATTAAAAAGTTTGATGGCGTAATTAAGTTGATTGTCTTTTTCTGAATTTATTTGGAAGTCTTCACTATTTTCTTCAACAAATATATCAGGAGTAACCCCAACCTCTGAAATCGATTTTCCAGAAGGAAGGTAATATTTTGATATAGTTAATCTCATTCCCCCACCATTTTTCAATGGTATAATAGATTGCACAGAGCCTTTACCGTAAGAGTTTTCACCTAAAATTATCGCTCTTTTGTGGTCTTTTAGTGCTCCGGCAAATATTTCTGAAGCAGAAGCTGAGCCATTATTAATTAATACAACGATTGGTTTCCCTTTAATCTCGTCACCCTTTCTTGCAAAAAATTTTCTAGTTTCTGAAACTTTTCGACCTTTGGTGGATACTATTTCGCCATCCTCCAAAAAGAAATCAGTAATGTTTATTGCCTGTGTTAAAAGTCCTCCTGGATTATTTCTTAGGTCTAAAACATATCCTTTAATATCATTTTTTTTTTCAAACTCTTTAACTGATTTTAAAAATTGTTTGTCGCTATTTTCATTGAATGACTTTAATCTTATATAGCCCAAATTTTTTTCTCGACCGATAATTTTAGAGCTTACTGACTTAACTTCTATAATTTCTCTCAATATCTTAAACTCTAATGGTTTTTTTACATTTTTTCTTCTTACTGTTAAATCTATTGTTGTTCCCACTGGTCCTCTCATAAGTTTTACTGCCTCTAATAACGATTTTCCTTGAACTTGCTCTTTTCCAATTTTTACAATGTAGTCTCCAGCCTTAATCCCTGCTTTAGCAGCAGGGGTATCATCAATTGGTGAAATTACTTTTACTACTCCAGCCTCCATACCAATTTCAATTCCTAGTCCTCCAAACTCACCTTTTGTGTCGGTCTGCATTTCTTTAAAAAGTTCTGGACTCATATAAGCAGAATAAGGATCAAGAGATTGAAGCACGCCATTAATAGCAGAGTCCATCATGTCAGCTTGATCAACTTCGTCTACATAATCTTTTTTTATGTTTTCTAAGACCTCCCCAAATAGGTCTATTTTTTCGTAAAGATCATTTTTTGGATATGCCACACTATTAAGCATGTTTAGTATTAAAAATGTCAAAGTTAAAATTTTTTTCATATCATCGCTTTTTCTTTCGGTATTTCTTCAGACCACATTTTTTCTAAATCATAAAACTCTCTTTTTTCTGGATGAAATATATGAACAATTACATCCTGGATATCAACTAATTTCCAATCATTGCTGTCTTTTCCCTCTATTCTGCAGTTTTCTAAACCAATTTTTTTTAATTCTGAAACAAGTATTTCTGATAGAGCTTGAAGATGTCGCGATGAGGTGCCTGACGCTATAATCATATAATCAGCAATATAGGATTTATTTCTTAAGTTTATAGATGTAATGTTTTGAGCTTTATTATTATCTAAAATTTTTTCTATATTCTTTTTAATCTCTACAATCTTCATTAATTAATTCTTTTGATTTTTTTCTTTAACACTGTAGATGAGATTCTTATAGGCTTATTTTTGATATAAGTAATTTTATTTTTATTTAAATAATTTGCCACAATAGTATATCTGCTCTTTCTATCATATCCTATGCGAGAAAAAACAATTAATTTTGTTAATTTTACTATTCTTTTCCAACTTTTCCATTTATGAAGTTCTAGCAAAATATCTGAACCAAGAATAAAATAAATATTTTTAAGTTTTTTCTTTTTTATAATATAGGTAATTATGTCTATTGATCTCGAAGATCTTACTTTATCTTCTAAATATAAGACTTGTATCTTCTTGAAATTTTTTACAAGATTTTTTGCATGACTCAATCTTTCTTTCAAAGAAAAAAAAGCTTTCTTTTTAAATGGATTTTTTTTTGTTACTATCCAATAGACTTTTTTTAATTTCTCCCTTTTAATCGCAATTTTAGAAATAATTAAGTGTCCTTTATGAGCTGGATCAAAACTTCCTCCTAAGATACCAATTTTTGTTTTTTGAGAATTTACCATCAATTACGATCTGATCGCACCTTTTCCAGACACCACATATTTATAAGAGGTTAATTGATTAATTCCTACTGGGCCTCTTGGGGGCAGTTTGTTTGTCGATATCCCAATTTCACCTCCAAATCCGAACTCGCCTCCATCAGCAAATTGAGTTGAAACATTATGCATTGCTATCGAGCTATTAACTCCATTTAAAAAAACTTTTGCATTTTTCGGATTACTTGTAATTATACTATCAGTATGCATAGTTCCGTACTTTAAAATATGATTAATTGCTTCTTTAACATTTTTGACAGTTTTAACCGAAATAATTGCTTTTAAATATTCTGTTTTCCAATCTTTTTCTTTTGCAGATTTGAGACTATTTTTAAATAGTTTATTTATTTTATTATCAACTCTGACCTCGCAACCTGACTTTATTAATGT
The DNA here is from genome assembly GCA_902630915.1 of uncultured Pelagibacteraceae bacterium. The sequence continues at coordinate 2,782 of CACOWD010000001.1, forward strand.
ATTGATAATTTCAATACCGTGAGTTTTTAAAGCTTTTTCTTCAATTAAAAGAGTTTCCGCCGCTCCACAAATACTTGTCCTTCTCATTTTTGCATTAACAATTATATTTTTTGCCATTTTTATATTTGAGCTTTTATCAACATAAATATGGCATAAACCTTCAAGATGGCCAATTACATGTACATTAGAAAATTTTTGCACTTTCGCAACAAGTCCTTTCCCACCTCTTGGCACAATTACATCAATGTATGCACTCATTTTTGATAATAGCTGATCAACTATTTTTCTACTTTTATTCTCAATTATTTGAATACAGTTTTGATTGATATTGTTTCTTTTTAAATTATCTCTGAATAAATTTGCTAGTAATTTGTTTGAATTAAAAGCTTCAGACCCTCCTCTTAAAATAGAGCAATTACCTGATTTTAAACATAACGCTGCAACATCAGCAGTTACATTAGGTCTGCTCTCATATATTACACCTATAACGCCAATCGGAGTTGATACTTTTTTAATTGTTAAATTATTAGGTCTACGCCAGGTTTTCAAAACTCTTCCGACCGGATCTTTAAACTTTGCAATTTCATTTATTGAATGTCTAATACCATCAATACTTTTTTTATTTATAATAAGTCTATCAACTAAATGTTTTCTTTTAACGTTTTTTACATCTTTAAGGTTTTCTTTGATTATTATGTTAGTATTCTTTAAAAGTGATTGATTGTAATTTTCTAAAACTTTTTTAATCTTAGTATGTTTTACATCCTTTAAATCTTCAAAGGCTTTTCTAGCGTTCTTTCCTATAGTTTCTAGATAAGTCATTTATAATAATACCATATCATCTTTGTGAATTACTTCAGTTTTACTTAGGTAACCAAGAATTATTTCAATCTCTTTGCTTTGTTTACCTTTAATTTTGTCTATTTCAGTAGAGCTAAAAGAGGATAAACCTCGAGCTAGCTGTAAATTATTCTGATCTAAGATTATTACATTTTCTCCTTTTTTGAAATTTCCATCGATCTTAGTGATTCCAGCAGCGAGTAAACTTTTACCATTTATCAAAGCTTCGGCTGCTCCATTATCTATATATATAGTTCCGTTGTAATTAAGAGAACCTATGATCCATTTTTTTCTAGCATCTAGAGTTGAAATTTTTGGTAAGAAGTGGGTGTATTTTTTATTTTTAATGATGTTTAATATTGGGTTATTTACTTTACCATTTGCAATAAACATATGACTCCCTGAATTCATACAAATCTTAGCAGCATCTAACTTTGTTGCTATTCCTCCTGAACCAAATTTATTTTTCTTGTTATCTATAAGTGATGTGATTTTTTCATCGATTGAAAATACTTTCCTTATTATTTTTTTTCCTTTTGACTTATCATATAATCCATCAACATCTGAAAACAATATCAGTAAGTCAGCTCCAATAATTTGAGCTACCCTTGCAGCCAATCTATCATTGTCTCCATATTTTATTTCACTTGTTGCTGTTGAGTCGTTTTCATTTACTACAGGAATAGCTTTAAGTTTAAACAAATTGTCAAAAGTTCTTCTTACATTAATAGCTCTCCTTCTCTGTTCAGTATCATCTGGGGTAATTAAAATTTGACCAGTTTTAACTTTAAATTTATCAAATAGTTTTTGAAATTCTCCTGCTAAATGAATTTGACCGACCGCTGCAATAGCCTGGCTCATTTCTAGTTTAATTTTACCTTTTTTAATTTTAAGATATTTTTGCCCAAGAGCTATTGCTCCTGAAGAAACAATAACGAAGTTTTTTCCTTTTCCGTATTTTTTAATATCCTTAATAAGAGAAGTTACCCATTTTTTTTTAAAAATACCTTTACTATCAACTACAGTAGCAGATCCGAGTTTTAAAACTATTTTATTTGCATTTTTAATTAGCATATTTCATTAGCAATTTTTTTATTTTTTTATTTATCTCATTATTTTCTAACAAATCTGATTTATTAAAAAAAATAATTTCTTCTTTTTTTGTCAAATTTTTATCATAATTAGAAAGCTCTAATTTGATTTTTTTATATGAATTAAACAAATTATCTTCTGACAAGTCTATTAAATGAAGTAAAATTTTACATCTCTCGATATGTCTTAAGAATTTATCCCCAAGACCAACACCTTTATGTGCTCCTTCCACTAAACCAGGAATATCAGCCAAAGTAATCTCTTTACCTCCGTAGTAAGAAACCCCTAAGTTTGGATTTATTGTTGTGAAAGGATAATTCGCTATTTTAGGCTTAGCTCTTGTTAATGCTGCGAGTAAACTGGATTTACCAGCGTTAGGCTTACCTATAATTCCAATATCAGCGATTACTTTTAATTGAAGCCAAATCCAAAATTCTTCCCCAATTTTTCCACTTGTTTTTTTTCTTGGGGCTCTATTTGTGGAGCTTTTAAACCTTACATTCCCTAGGCCACCATTACCACCTGATGCCACAAGGTATCTTTCTTTATTTTTTGTAAAATCATAAATTAATGTGTTGTTATCCTCTTCATACACCTGAGTTCCTAATGGAACTTTTAAAATTAAATCTTCTCCATTTGCTCCAGTCTTATTTCTTTTACTACCAGGTTTTCCATGTTGAGCTTTAAAATGTTGTGCATATCTAAAATCAATTAATGTATTAAGATTTCTATCGGATTGAAAAATTATAGATCCACCATTCCCCCCATCACCACCATCCGGTCCACCAAACTCAACAAACTTTTCCCTCCTGAAGCTTGCAGAACCTGAACCGCCATTTCCAGCTTTAATGTAAATCTTTGCTTGATCTAAAAATTTCATACTTATTATAATACAAATAACTTAGGTTATTTATATAGATTTAATTGGGGATTACAGAAACAAAAGTTCTGTTTAGTTTAGATTTTTTGAATTTTACTTTTCCTTTAACCAAAGAGAAAATCGAGTGATCTTTGCCCATACCAACATTATCGCCAGGATGGATTTTAGTTCCTCTTTGTCTAACAATGATGTTACCAGGTATTACAATTTGATCACCGTATTTTTTTACCCCAAGACGTCTACCTTTGCTATCTCGGCCGTTCTTCGATGATCCACCTGCTTTTTTTGTTGCCATTTAATTTCCTACTTTTTTGTTAACTTTTTTACAACTTTTTTTTCTTCTTTAACAGTTTTTTCTTTTTTCACTATTTTAGCCTCACCTATAACTTTACCGCCTTTTGCTAAAATTTTTGTAATTTGTATCTTTGAATGACGTTGTCTGTGACCATTTTTTTTCCTAGAGTGTTTTCTTCTTCTTTTATGAAAAATTAGTACAGTTCGATCTTTAACATTGCTTAAGAGTTTAGCTTCTACTGTAGCTCCTTCAACCTTAGGACTTCCAACTTCTGTACTTTTATCGTCATTTAAAAGCAAAACATTATCAAATTTTATAGTTTCACCAATTTTGGCATTAAGCTTTTCAATTTCAAGTATTTTACTTGCAGATACTTTGTACTGTTTTCCACCTGTTTCAATTATAGCAAATGACATAAATTTTCTTTTTTTAATTTCAACGCAATATAGCCTTCAGCGCTAGCAAGTCAAGATTATTGAAGTTAAAAAGAGTCCTTTAATTCTCTTAATTTTGAAAAAACTTCGACTTCCGATGAATCTTTTAGTCCTAAAGTATGCTTAATTTCGTTATCGTTACACCTTAAGAAAATATTTGTTTTAATTTCTTGTTCCAGAGTAGATGGGATAGTCGGTTGATTAGAATTTAATTTTTTTTGAATATCAATTTTTTTCTCCTTTAGAAAGGCATTTTTAGCGTCGTACGCTAAACAAAAATTTAAATTTGATTTTGTGTACTCGTGTCCACAATAGATTTTTGTTTCAGGCGGGAGGTTTTTAATTTTATTCAAAGAATTAAACATTTCTTCATAAGTTCCCTCAAAAACTCTACCACATCCTAATGAAAATAAAGTATCTCCAGTAAAAGCAATTTTTTCTTTTCTAAAGAAAAAAGCAATATGGCCTTTTGTATGACCTGGAACAAAAATTACCTCGAATTCTAAATTTCCTATCTTATGTTTCTGATTTTCTTTAAGAAATAAATCTATTCCCGGAATACGATCTTTATCTGATATAAATCCTAAAATTTTTGAATTATATTTTTTTTTTAGTTCTAAGTTTGCGCCCACATGATCGGCGTGATGGTGAGTATTCAAAATAAAATCTAGCTTTTTGTACTCATTAATAACATAATCACAAGCCTTAAACTCTGAAGGATCAACGATTGAAACAGTATTAGTTTTTTTTTCGAAAATTAAATAACTATAATTGTCATTCAAGCATGGAATAATTTTTATTATCATTTCATCCTATTAAAAAAATACCAACTTTTGAAAAAAGGTTTTTGATTTCTAGATTACTCTTTTTAATTATTGAAGTTTTATTTCCATTAACGCCCACAACCTTTTTTATATTAATTTTTTTATCATCGCAAAAATTAAATAAATCTTTTATTGTGCACATGTGCAAATTTGGGGTATTGTACCAAGTATTTGGTAATGTTTTTGTAACTGGCATCTTACCAAAAAATAAAAGTTTAGTTCTTACTTTCCAGAATCCAAAATTAGGAATTGAAATAACAACTGATTTTCCAATTCTCAAAAGATTTTTTAAAACTTTTTCAGGTTCATAAAAAGCTTGTAAAGTCTGACTGAGAACAACATAATCAAATGATTTATCAGGAAATTGATGTAATTCAGTTTCCGCATTACCTTGAATGACAGGCAGTCCTTTGTGAATACATTCCTGGACGTTCTCTTGATTAAGCTCAAGACCTCGAACTTCTACATTTTTTTCTTTTTTAAGAAGATTCATCAAAGATCCATCACCACAGCCTACGTCAAGAACTCTTGTATTATTAGGTAATAAATCTGCTATAACTTTAAATTCTTTTTTCATTTCTAAATTTTTCATACATTGAATCGATAAAACCTTTTAGGGTTTTTAAAAATTGTGGTTCATTTAGCAAAAAAGAGTCGTGACCCTTGTCTGTGATAATTTCAGAATAAGACACATCTGCGCCCGACGCATTTAATGCAATAACTATATCCTTATTATCTTTAGTTGTGTAAAGCCAGTCAGATGAAAATGATATAATTAAAAATTTTGTTTTTTGATTTTTAAATGCCTCTACCAATCCCCCTTTAAACTGTTTTGAAAGATCAAAATAATCCATTGCTCTAGTAATATATAGAACTGAGTTAGCATCAAATCTTTCTACAAAGGCATAACCTTGATGTCTTAAATAGCTCTCAACTTGGAAATCAGCATTAAAACTAAATTCATAATCTGCTTTCTCTTGTAATTTTCTTCCAAATTTTTCCTGCATACCTTTTTCTGATAAGTAGCTAATGTGACCAACCATCCTTGCTACAGCTAAACCATTTTTTGGCTGAACATCTTTTAAAACATATTGTCCATTATCCCATACAGGATCAGCCATAATTGCTTGACGTGCTAATTCGTTTAGAGCAATATTTTGAGCACTATGACTTGAACTACAAGCTATCGGAATCGCTGAAAAAGCTTTGTCTGGAAATGTTGCACAAAATTGTAAAAGTTGCATCCCACCCATTGAACCACCGGTCGCACATAAAAGTTTTTTTATACCTAGATGTTCAAGTAAAGATTCTTGAGCTCTCACCATATCTTTTATTGTTATAACTGGAAAATCTAAACCATAAGGTCTTTTAGTATCTGGATTTATATTTCTAGGACCTAATGATCCCATGCACCCACCAATAACGTTAGCGCAGATTACAAAATATTTATTTGTATCTATTGCTTTACCTGGACCAACCGCAGTAACCCACCAACCTTCTTTATTAGTAATAGGATTAGTTCCAGTTACGAACTGATCTCCTGTTAACGCATGAAACACAAGTATTGCGTTGTCTTTGCTATCATTCAATTTTCCATAGGTCTCGTAAGCGAGAGGAAAATCTTTTATGGTTTTTCCGCAGTCAAGTTTGAGCGGTTTGGTAACATCTAATTTATTTATATTCTCAAGTTTTATATTCATCCAAAAAAAAAGCCCAGCTAAACTGGGCATCCCCTTTTTAGCTACATTTATTATGCGCTTGCAATATGGTTAAATCAGCGCGATTAATGTTTACTAAATCATCACAAACTTGTCAATTTTATATACGATAAAGAGCTATAGAAAAACTTAAACAATTTAGATAATACATTAATTAAATGAGACTGCCAAAACCAAATAATATTGTTGCAGAGAAATATGTTGCCGGAATGAGCTTATTCAAGAGTAAATTAGCAAAGATAAAATTGTCAGCAAATGAGTCTGCTCTTGGCCCCAGCCCTAGAGCAAGAAAACAATACTTAGAGGTTTCAAAAAATTTTGCAAGATACCCTGACTCTGACGGAACCTTTTTAAGAAATACTTTGGCTAATAAATTTAAGATTGATAAAAATAGAATAATTTTAGGATCAGGATCTGATCAAATATTTGAACTAGTATGTAAATCGTTCTTAAAAAAAGGAGATGAAGTTATAGTTCCTAAGTTTAGTTTTATAATTTACAGAATTTACAGCAAAATGAGTGGAGCAAAAGTTATTTATTCAAAGGAGAATAATTTCACTGCTTCAATTAAAGATATACTTAAAAAAGTCACGAAAAAAACCAAAATAGTGTTCTTAGCTAACCCTAATAACCCGACTGGGACATATATTTCAAAAAAAGAATTACTCTTTTTAAGAAAAAAATTGAGAAGCAATATTTTATTAGTAGTAGATGACGCTTATTTTGAGTATGTAAAACAAAAAGATTATTTGTCTGGTTTAAAAACTTTTTCAAATTTTAAAAACGTTATCATGACAAGAACGTTTTCAAAGATATATGGTTTAGCAGGACTTAGAGTTGGTTGGGGATATGGATCAAAAGAAATTATTTCTGCATTAAATAAGGTTAAACCACCTTTCAATGTGAGTAGACCAGCTTTATTTGCAGCTTCTGCTGCAGTAAAAGATAGTTTATGGCTAAATAAAGAAATTAAACACGTAAATAAATGGAGTAAAAAAATGTTTTCTGAGTTCAAAAAAATGAGAATTGAAACAAATAAAAGTTTTACTAATTTCTTACTAGTAAAATTCGACAAAGTTAAAATAAACTCTGGTAAAGTTTTTAGATTACTCGCAAAATCTGGAATACTTGTTCGTAAAATGGATGTTTATGGAATTAAAAATTCCTTACGTATAACTATTGGGACAACATCAGAGAATATTGCATTAATAAAAAAAATGAGAAAAATTTTAAATGGTCGGTAAGTTAAGCATAATAGGTTGTGGATTGATTGGTTCATCAATTTTGAGAGCAGCAAAGGAAAAAAAATTAGCATCGAAAATAAGTGTTCACGATAAGTCAAATCAAGTCATGGAATACTTAAAAAAAAATTTTTCAGTTAATATTTGTTCTAATATGTCAGAGGCTGTAAAAGATGCAGATTTAATCATAATTTCTGCACCATTAAGTAGTTACAAAGAAATTTTGCTTTCGATAAAATCAAGTTTGAAAGTAGGCTCTATTCTTACTGATACTGGTTCAGCTAAAAAAGAGGTCAATAAAATTGTAAATAATTTAGGACTTAAAAATATTAATTGGATAGCTTCGCACCCAATAGCTGGAACAGAACACAGCGGACCTGCTGCGGGATTTTCAAGTTTATTTGAAAATAGATGGTGCATTCTTTCAGCTGCCGATCAAGTTGCTAAAGATAAAATAGAAAATCTTAAAAAATTTTGGTCTAAACTAGGAAGTAAGGTTAAAATCATGTCATTTGAAGACCACGACTATGTATTGTCTTTAACAAGTCATCTTCCACACGCAGTAGCTTACAGTATTGTAAGAACCGCAATTAACAATGAAGATAAATTCAAAAATGATGTGATTCAATACAGTGCAGGGGGGTTAAGAGATTTTACCAGGATTGCTGCCTCGGACCCTTTAATGTGGAAAGATATTTTCTTTGATAACAGCGAGAACATTTTAAAAGTTTTAGATAACTATTCCAAAAATCTTGATGAAATTAAAAGCGCCATCAAAAATAAAGATAGTAAAAAACTTTTAGAAATATTTTCATCAACTAAAAAAGTGAGAAAAGAAATTATTGAAGCGGGGCAAGATACAGAGAAGCCAGACTTTGGAAGAAAAAACTAATAATATTTCTTTATTTCAGTATAAATCTTATTTTCTATTTCTTTTGTAAACTCATCATGGTCTTTACCCGGCATAATAGGATCTAGAAATGAAATATGGATATCTCCTGAGAATTTCATAAAACTATTTTTTGGCCAGACTTTTCCTGTATTTAATGCAACCGGGATACAGGGTAAATTTAATGTTTTGTATATTCGACCAACTCCTTTTTTAAAGGGAGGCTGATCATCTAATTTTACCCGTGTCCCCTGAGGGAATATTAGAAGTGGTCTTTTACTTTTCTCTAATTTTTTTTTTACTTTATCAAAAAAATTTAAGTTTTCTTTAGTAGTAGTCTCTCTTATAATCGCTATAGAACCAATTTTTCTTAAATACCAACCAAACAAAGGAATATTTAAAAGCTCTTTTTTTAAAATAAAAATTGGACCGTTTAGCGGAATTTGCAAAGCAAAAGTTTCAAACATCGATTGGTGAGCAGAGGCAACAAAAAATTGATCTACTTTTTTTAAGTTTTCTTCTCCATGAAAAATTACTTTAGTATTCATTACAATTTTCAAAATTAAAACAATGTATTTTGCTGATAACCTTCCAAAAAAAATTGTAAATTTATCAGGAAGAATTAATGTTGGTATCGCAAATATGAAAATTAAAATAAGCCCAAAATAGAGGAAGATATTAAAAATTAAAGATTTAATAAATTGCATTAAGAATTTATCAATTTTAGTAAATTTTGTTTTTTTCTTATATATTTAAATTTATTTTTATTGATTAAAATTTCAGCGATCAAAGGTCTTGTATTATAGTTCGATGATAATGAGGAGCCGTATGCACCTGCATTTGTAATTGCTACAAAATCATTTTCAATTAATTTTTGATATTTTTTGTAAACTCCAAATTTACAAGTACTTTCGCAAATTGGACCTACAAACTCTATTGAACTTTTCATTTTAGATGAATTTTTAGTTATAGGAATAATTTTATGGAATGCATCATATAAAGCCGGTCGCATAAAATCATTCATGCCTGCATCTAAAATTATAAAGCTTTTATTGAGCCCTCTTTTTATAAATTGGACCTTGCTAACAAGCAGGCCTGTGTTTCCAATTATGGATCTACCAGGCTCAAAAATAATTTTACATTTAAGCTTTGTTGCAAAATTATTTACTAATTTTGCGTAGTTATTTAGATTTATTGGCTTTTCACTATCACTATAATTTATACCAAAACCTCCACCTAAATCGACATATTTTAAATTTAACTTTAATTCTTTAATTAACTTATTTATTACATTAAGCGTCTTTTTGAAGGGTCCATCATTTAAAATTTGGCTTCCTATATGAACACTTAGAGCTTCAAGTTTAATATTTTTGAATTTATTTAACTCCTTGAGAAAAGACCTAAAATTTTTTAATGATAAACCGAATTTGTTATCTGCTTTACCAGTAGATATATTTTTATGTGTTTTTGCATCAACATTTGGATTTAACCTAAAGCCAATAGAAACTTTTTTTCTTAACTTTTTTGCTAATGAGTTAACTAACTTTGCTTCACTCTCAGACTCGCAGTTGATCAATAAAATTTTTTTATTAATTGCAATTTTCAACTCATCCTCAGACTTACCAACCCCCGAAAAAACAATTTTTTTTGGTTTAATACCTGCTTTAAGAGCTTTTAATAGTTCTCCCCCAGACACAACATCAGCTCCAGCACCAAGTTTACCCAATACTCTTAAAATATTTGTATTGCTATTAGATTTTGCAGCAAAACATATTAAAGGATTAGTTTTTTTAAATGTTTTTACAAAATTTGAATAGTTAGTAACTATTTGATTTTGAGAATAAATATAAAAAGGAGTTTTATTTTTCTTCAAAAAATTATGGATAGATACTTTCTCCAAAAATAAATTTTTACCTATATATCTTAAATTTTGCATAAGATTATAAAACTATTTGTAAATGATTAAGTTTTCCTTGATATCTAGGCTCTGATTTCTTTCCACACCCGGATAGAGCTAAAATAATTATACAAATTGACAATAATATTTTCATTTTATTTCCTTTTTATATTTTTTAATCATCGCTTTCACATTTGCAATAGCAGTTCCTCCGTGAGATCTTTTTGAATTCATTGAATTATTTACATCAAATATTTTTAATACTTTATTATCTAAATTTTTATAAATTTTCATTATTTCTTGCAAAGATAACTCAGATAAAAATTTATTTTTCTTTTCAGCATAATTTACTAATTTTGTTGAAATTACATAAGACTCTCTAAAAGAAAGTTTTTTTTCCTTTACTAAATAATCAGCAAAATCAGTGGCGGTTGTATAACCCTCGTTAGCCATTTTTAGCATATTTTTTTTATTCGGTTTTACTGAATTCACTAACTCATTACTTAAAGCCAATGAATCATTTAAAGCATCAAATCCGTCGAAGACAAGTTTTTTATCATCTTGAAGATCTTTGAAATATGACATTGGAAGTCCTTTCATTATAGTAAGCATCGAATTTAAATTTCCATAGTTCAAACCAACTCTACCTCTGATTATTTCAGCAGGATCAGGATTTTTCTTTTGTGGCATAATTGATGAGCCGGTTAACATGCTGTCATCGAATGAAATTAAATTAAATGCATTTGAATTAAAAATTATAAAATCTTCAGCTAATCTAGATAGATGCATTGCACATAAAGCAGAAGCATATAAAAAATCTACTGCAAAATCTCTGTCAGCTACCGAGTCTATTGAATTATCAGTTGGTTTCTTAAAACCGAGTTTTCTTGAGGTATAATTTCTATCTATTTTATGAGAAGTACCCGCAAGTGCAGCTGAACCTAATGGGCACTCATCTAAAAGTTTTAAATTATTTTCAAATCTTTTTATGTCTCTTTTAAACATTTCAAAATAAGAGAGAAGATAATGCGCAAATGAAATAGGTTGAGCATTTTTAAGATGTGTTAAGCCAGGCATTACAGTATCAACATTTTTCTCTGCTTTTTTGATTAAAACCTTCATTATAGCACCAATGTTACCTATAGTCTCTTTTGACGATTTTTTAATCCATAATTTGAAATCTGTAACTACTTGATCATTTCTTGATCTCGCTGTGTGCAAAAAACCCGCTGACGAACCAATTAATTCAAATAATTTTTTTTCTATGTTCAAATGTATGTCTTCAAATTTTTCTTGGAATTTAAACTTTCCTTTATCAATTTGTGACTTAATCTTTTTAAGACCATTGATAATTTTAGAACCTTCTTTGCTAGTAATAATCTTTTGTTTAACAAGCATTTTGGCATGAACAATAGACGCAGCTATATCTTGCTCATATAGTCTTTTATCTACACCTATAGATGAGCCTATTTTTTGAAAAGAAAATGACGTCTTTCCCTTTAGTCTATTCGCCCAAACAGTTTTATTTTTCATTTTACTATGTTATTTACAATTTAAATTAATATGAAAATTAGTAAATCTTTTAAAATCTATATTCACATAATAGTTCTATCTCTTATTAGCCAAAATCTTATTGGAGCAGAAGATTTTTCAAAAAACGTTATTATTCATGAAAAACCTCAAATTATTAGCGAACTAAAATTTAAAGACTCTAATCTTCAAGACGTTGATTTAATGAACAAAAGAGGCAAGATCATGATAATTAATTTTTGGGCCACATGGTGTGCTCCGTGTCGAAAAGAAATGCCCTCTTTAGAAAAACTAGGTAACAAGTTACCAGAAATTGACATTTTTGCAGTGAACATGGAAAAACCAAATAATATGAAAGTAGATAAATTTTTCAAAGATATAGGAGTAAAAGATCTAAAAACGTACTACGATCCTGAATTAAGATTAGTAAAAGGGTTTAAATTAAGGGGCTTACCAACAAGCATATTAATTAATAAAGAAGGAAAAGAATTTGGAAAAATAATTGGTGAAATTGATTTCGCTAGCGATGAATTTATAAACTTTTTAAGAAAATATATTTAGTCTTTAAAAAAATAGGCAAGTAAAACTAAAACTATAATTGCAATGAATTGCAATAATACCCTCAATTGCATAAGTTTATTAGAATATTTTTTACTAGTACTTCCTCCTTTAAATAAAGTATAAATACCCAATATTAAAACTATGGCAACAGCACCTAATAAAGTGAAACCTATAAAGTTAAATAAAAACTCTGACATTGATAATTTATCTATATGACCTTCTCATTAAATACAATTATTTTAGAGCCGCTTTCCAAAGAAAATCCAAAGAATGCAGTAATTCTTTGTCACGGTTATGGTGGAGACGGTAAAGATATTTCAATTTTAGCCAGTTATTGGAGAGCACATTTGCCAGATACTATAATAATTTGCCCGGACGCCCCTGAAAAATGTGCGGCAAGCCCGTCAGGATTCCAATGGTTTGATTTAATGGATCAAACTCCTGAACAAATTTTATCAAAATCTCTTGTAGCAGAGAATAAACTTAATCAATTTATAGATGAAATTAAAAAAAAATATGATTTAAAAGCTAATAAAATTATAATCGGCGGTTTTAGTCAAGGATGTATGATAACTTTACAAACAGGATTAAAGCGAAAAGATACTATTAATTCCATTATTGGTTATTCTGGAAGAATTATAAGCACAGAACACCTTTCTAAAAATATCATTTCAAGACCTAATATTATCTTAATGCACGGAGATCTTGACCAAGTTGTTCCAATAGAATCACTGCTTGAAGCTAAAGATTTTTTCGGAAAAAATAATTACGAAATTGAAACAAAAATATTTAAACACTGTGAACATCGTATACCAACAGAGGGGTCAAGTTTGGGTCTACAATTCATTAAAAAACATTTTAATTTATAACTATTTTAACTGTAACATAATTATAACTTGATAAAATTTTTCTTATCAGTTAGCTTTAAGTATGATTATTTCTTCTGCAGATAAAGTTCCATTAGAAAAGTGTCCAGCATTAGTTCTTAATGCTGATTTTAGACCTTTAAGTTATTACCCACTTTCAATTTGGTGTTGGCAAGATGCAGTTAAATCAGTTTTTTTAGATAGAGTAAGTATTGTTTCAAATTATAAAAGAAAAATTAGAAGTCCATCTTTTGAAATGAATTTACCGAGCGTAATAGCTCTAAAAAACTTTATACAACCTTCAAAGAATCCAAACTTTACAAGATTTAATGTTTTTTTGAGAGACAAGTTTGCCTGTCAATATTGCGGAGATAAAAAAGATTTAACTTTTGATCATTTATTGCCTAAATCAAAAGGTGGTTTAACAGATTGGAATAATGTAGTAACAGCTTGCTCAAGTTGTAATGTTAAAAAGGGTGGAAAACTTTACAAAGACTGTGATTTAAAATTAACTAATAAACCTTACGCCCCAACCCTAGAAGATTTACACAAAAATGGTAGAAACTTTCCACCAAACTTTTTGCACGAAAGCTGGATGGACTATCTCTACTGGGATATCGAATTAGAGCCGTAATTAAATTTTTTCAGAAATTGTAATAGCAATTCTTGATGAAGTTTTGATAACTTTATCTAGTAACCCAAATAAACCTTTTTTTGTTGCACCATTATCATAAGCAATATCTTTATGATCTAATTCATCTTGTCTGAATTTCATAATTTTTTTTTTTAATTCTTCTTCATCTTTACCAAGTTTGTAAGTCTGATCTTTGTAATGACCATCTATTACTTCTTCAACTGAAGCAGTGCACAACATAGCTGCTCTCTCACCGAGCATCGCAGTTCCAAAACCTAAAGTAACTCCCATCAAATCCCAGAGAGGCAAAAGTTTAGTAGGTTTAATATTTCTCTTTTTAATTTCGTTATCAAAGTATTCGTAATGCTCTCTTTCATGTTCTTTCATCTCTTCAATTTTTCTTTTTAAAGATGCATTTTGTTTGAAAGTTTTTAAAGCAAGTAATTGACCTTCGTAAATTTTAATAGCACCACGCTCTCCAGCATGATCTACTCTTATAATTTCTTCTAAAGTTTTTTTATTAGTTTTTTCCATAATTTTTAATTACTTTAACCATAATACCACTAAGCATTATCGATATAACTGTATTTATTGTAGCAAGAGAAAGTCCAAAAAACCTAAAAGTCACGTCTTTACAGCTTATTGGAGTTTTATTTTGGAGTTGTTTTAGCAAATCTCCTTTAGATATATTTATATTAGATGCACCCGAATCGCATACTAAAGACTCACTAAAAAGTCCTTGTTCAATCCCTACATGGTAAAAAGAAACTAAAGAGCCAAAAACAAAAAATAATAGCACAATTCCAGCAATCAATTTTTCAAACTTATTGATTATGAATATTAATGAGATGAGTATTAAAGACCCTAAATAAGGAATTCTCTCAATCAAACACAAATTGCAAGGTTCGTGTCCCAATATATATTGAATAAAATAAGCTAAACCTAAAGACAAAATGCTAAAAGCTAAAATACTATTTAAAATGATCCTATTATTATTCAACATTAAGTGAAAATTATATAAAGTATGACAGCTAAAACTACAATAAAGATACCAGTCAGAGTAAACCATAGCGCACCTCTTTTTTCGATGAATCCACCGAATTTTTTTCCAAAAATAAATGTAAAATAAGAAACTAGGAAAAACCTTAGTCCTCTAGTAAATAAACATATACAGAAAAATACTGGAAGATTATAGGCGATCACTCCACTAGTAATAGTAAAGACTTTAAAGGGAAGAGGAGTAAATCCAGCTAAAAACATAATTCCAAGCCAAGCTAAAAAACCGCCTTTTGTAGACATCTTATCTTGCATCTCAAAAACTTTTTCTTCGTAACCATAAAATTCAATAATTACCATTGATGCATCTAAAAAGAAAACACCTAACATATATCCAAATAAACCGCCTAATACTGAACCTAATGTAGCTATAAGAAATATCTTAAGATAATCTTCTCTCTTCGCCACCACCATTGGAACAATCATTAAATCAGGCGGAACTGGAAAAAAGAAACTCTCAATAAATGCTACAAAACCTAATAAAGGCTTTGAAAATTTATGTCTAGCAAGCTCGACGCATCTATCGTATAATTTTTTTAAAATCATGAATTTAAAATGCACAATCCTTAGGTATCTGGCAAGTTTAATATTATCTACAGTCGCTATTTATTCAATCGTTATAGTTGCAGGAATGTTTGGTGCTGATTACGGGTTCTCGCCGGAAGGAACATTTATTATTTGGATTTTAATGGCTATTTTAATCAATCAAAGTGTAACGTGGCAAAAATAAAAAATAAATGTCTAAACCAATAGATCTTAAAACAGTAAAAATTTTTGAACCTTTAACAAAAAAACCTGAACTTTTGGGGCATAAAGATTATACCAACTTAAACCCTGAAATGGTCTATGAAGTTTTGTCTAATCATTCTAATGAAACAGTAACATTGTGGTTTAAATTACAGCAAGCCTGGTGCAACAATGCATACAATACTTTTAAAGACTATGATAGCTACTTAATTTTAGTTTATCTAGTTAATACTGTTTTTCAAAAATATTCTGATAGATTTCAATTTCTATCATATGAGGAATTTTATGCCAAAGACGAATTAGTAATAGATAAAATAAATTTAATAGAAATCTCAAAAGAGCTTAATATTCCAAAAGAAACAGTAAGAAGAAAAGTAAATTTTCTTCAAGATCAAAATATTATATTCAGAAAAGGAAAAGCTATCTTTTTCAGCAATGCAATAAATAAAATGCAAAGACCTGCTAATTCAAAAAAAATGATGGCTAATTTCTTAGAAAAAACTAGTCAAATTCTTACCAAAGAGTCTTGGTTTGGAAAATCATACAATAAAGATGAAATCGAATCATTTATTGATAAGTATTTTACAATATGCTGGCAACATTGGTTTAGATTACAAATTCCTTTCTTAGTAAGACACAGAACCTTTTTTGGTGATCTAGAAACATGGAATGTTTGGGGTGCGATTGGTATTTCACAATTCACAGATTATTCAAAACAAGTGAAAACTCGAGTTGTTGAGGAAGCTAGAGATTATGCAGACTTGTATTTACACCTATTAAGACATACTCCTAAAAATGGAATAAACGCATCTTCTATTTCTGAAATTTCCACAATTCCAAGAGCAACAGTAATTAGAAAATTAAAATATCTTTTAAAACAAAAATTAGTTATTAAAAACAAAAAACTTGAGTATATGCTTTTACCATCTCCTAAAAACATAAAATCCTTTGAACAAAACTATATGCATAATCAAAAACATAAAGCTGGTTTTGTATCAACGATCTTTGATCTTATGAAAAACTCTTCTTTCAGGGTAGAATAAATAGCAGTATAAAAAATGGAAATTGTAACTAAAATAGCACCCGTATGTCTTGCCATAATAATGTTCGGTTTAGGTCTTGGCTTAACAGTAGGAGATTTTACAAGAGTGCTAAAAAATCCTAGAGATTTTTTAGTAGGTTTTATATGTCAGGTTATTTTGCTTCCAATAATTGCCTTCATCTTAATTAATATTATTTCACTTCCTCTAGAAATTGCATTAGGAGTTATGGTGATAGCTGCGGCGCCAGGAGGAGTAACTTCAAATATTCTTACAAAGTTTGCAGGTGGAGATGTAGCTCTATCAATCAGTTTAACAGCGATTGTAAGTTTATTAAGTATTTTAATTGTTCCTTTAGTAGTCTTTAATTCTGCAGAATTTTTAGGGATTGGAATTACAAAAGATATTTCAATGCTAAATATAGCCTTGAAAATGTTCCTCGTCGTAACTCTTCCCGTTATTTTTGGAATGATTATTAGAAGTTTAATGACAAACTTTATAATATCCAAAACTTTAATAATTCAAAGATTCTCAATAATTTTATTTTTAGTTGTATTTATCGCAATTTGGGTTGAGGAGTGGGATAGAATATCTTCATTTATAACTAGAGCAGGTTTAATTACTCTCATTTTAAATATAACAATGCTTATCCTTGGTTATTACATTGCAAAATTCTTTACATCAGGCGTTGCGCAAAGAAAATGTATTTCATTGGAATGCGGCCTACAAAATGGAACTTTAGCAGTATTCGTAACTACACAATTATTTGATGATATTGTATTTATGGTACCAACAGCAGCGTATGCTTTAATAATGTTTTGTACCTCTATTATTTTTGTTCTCATAGTAAGAAAAATCAATTAGATTATCTATAAAAGGGCGAATGGTGGAACTGGTAGACGCGCCGGACTCAAAATCCGGTGGTAGCAATACCTTGAGAGTTCGAGTCTCTCTTCGCCCACCAAGTTATGGACATAAGTAAATTAAATAGCTTAGTTGAACTTTACTTTAAAAAGACAGAAGAAGTTGATGGTAAAAGACCATTCTTAAAATGGTTAAAACCTGACAAACAAACTTATAATTGGGAAGATGTAACTGAAAGAATTTATAAATTAACTGCAAAAGTACAATCATTAATAAAACAAGGTGATAGATGTTTAATACTTTCCGAGAATAGACCTTATTGGCTTATGACCGACATTGCTATTATGAATGCAGGCGGTATTTCAGTTCCTATTTTTACAACTTATTCTGCAAACGATTATGAATATATTTTAAATGATTGTAAGCCCTCATTAATATTTGTATCAAATCAAGATCAATTTAGTAAAATTAAAAATTTTATAAATAGTGATGTTAAAAAAATAATATCTTTTGAAAGAATAGATACAGATAGTTTATTGATTAAAGAAATTTTAAATGAAGAAATTAATAAAAAGATAGTTAATAAAGATTTAAAACGGAATATGCCTGCTTGTATAATTTATACATCAGGTACTTCTGGAAATCCTAAAGGAGTTGTTTTAAGTCATGGTGGTATTCTGTCTAACTGCGAAGGTGCAGTTGAATTACTAGAAGTTTTAACTAAAAAAGAAGATCCAGTTTTTTTAACCTGGTTACCTTTATCACATTCTTATGAACATACAGTTCAATTTATACAAATTATAGTCGGAGCAAAAGTTTTCTATGCTGAAAGTTTAGAAAAACTGATTTCTAATATGGGAATTGCGAAACCTACAATCATGACAGCTGTTCCTAGATTCTATCAAAATCTTTTTACAAAAATAAATATGAATTTTGAAAAACAATCTGGGTTAAAAAGAAAACTGATAAATCAGACTTTAAATCTAGGTAAAAAAATACTCAAAAAAGAGGAATTGCAATTAAGCGAAAAAATTCTAAATTTTTTGTGCGAAAAATTAGTAAGAAAAAAAATTAGAAATCAGTTCGGTGGTAATCTACAAGCCTTCGTATCTGGGGGAGGGGCTTTAGATAAAAATATTGGAGAATTTTTAAATGCTGTTGGTTTACCTACACTTCAAGGATATGGCTTAACCGAAGCCTCTCCGGTGGTTAGCTGTAATTTACCAGATTTAGTCAAGGTCGAATCAGTAGGACCTCCGTTTAGGACTAACAAAGTAAAAATAGCAGAAGATGGAGAAATTCTTATAAAGGGAGAAAATGTTATGTTGGGATATTGGAATTTGGAAGAGGAGACCAAAAAAGTAATTAAGGATGGATGGCTACATACTGGAGATATTGGAGAAATTGATAATAAGAATTATTTAAAAATAACAGATAGAAAAAAAGATATTATTGTAAACCTTGGCGGAGATAATATTTCTCCGAGTAAAATAGAAAATATTTTATGTTTGAATGAAAATATAAAGCAATCATTTGTTTATGGAGATAAAAAAAATTATTTAGTTGCATTAATTGTAAGTGAAAAAGAAAATAGTAAAGAAAAAATTAAACTTATAATTGAAAATATAAACAAAAGTTTAACTTTAATAGAAAAAATTAAAAAATTTGTAATAATTAATGAAGAATTTACAATTGAAAACGGAATGCTTACACCAACTTTAAAGTTAAAAAGAAAAGAAATAATTAAAAATTATAAACAACAACTAGAAAATCTTTACTAAAAATTAAATAAAATAATATTTAATTTGCTTAAAAAAACATTGATATTACTAACTTTTTTTAATTTTATAAAAAATTAAAAAAATAATATAAAAAATTAAATTTTGAATCAAATTTGTAAATTAATTTATGTTTGACATGAATCTTTTAATAATTAATGTTTAATTAAGAAACGAATCATTAAGATTTGTTTATAAACAAGGGAGAAAAGATGGCTAAAAGAAGAAAAAAAGCTAAAAAGAAAACTAAAAAGAAAGCTAAAAAAAGAAGAAGAAAAAGAAGATAGTTTTCTCTTTAACTAAACGCCCTTTTTAAATTTTAAGAAGGGCGTTTTTTTATTCTAGGTTTTCAATATTTTTTGTTCTACCTAAGGCCTTGTCCATTTTTTTTTGCACTTCTTCTGAACTTACTTTAAGGACTGCCTCAAATTCAGACTTTAACCTCTCGTAAGCTTTTTCAAACAACTGACGCTCCGAGTAAGATTGGTCAGCAATAATATCAGAATTTTTATTTAAATCTTTTACTACTTCTGCTAACTCATAAATTTTACCTGAATTGATTTTTTGGTCGTATTCTTGAGCTCTTCTACTCCACATAGTTCTCTTTACTTTAGGTTTAGTTTTAAGAATTGAGACACATTTATTGATTTGATTAATAGAAGATATAGGTCTTAATTTAGATTGTTGGTTTATGGGAACAGTCAATGTAAGTTTTTCTTTCTCTACAAAAATTTTATAGAACTGAATTTCTATTTCTCCAATTACAGCTTTTTCAATTGCTGTAATTTTTCCAACACCATGTTTTGGATAAACGACAAAGTCCTTCAAATTATAAATTTTTTTTTCAGTAGGTTGTTTTTTGATTTTTTTTATTTCCGGTTTTTCCTCTTGTCCTGGTATATTGTTCTTTTTTTCAAATAATTTTGTAATTTGTTTATTTTTTGATTTTTTGGGTATTTTTAATTTTTTTGTTTTTTTTACTATTTTACTTTTTTTCTTTTTTGGCATTTTTTATTTTCCGGGTTTTTCTGAAAAGTGTTTATCATATTTATCGTTAATATTCCTAAATTTTTCATGATCCGCCATTGGATCCTTTTTTTTAGAAATATTTGGCCACAACCCAGAATATTTTTTATTTACTGCCAGCCATTTTTCCATGTCTTTAACACTATCATCTGTATCGGGTTTAATTGCATCTATTGGGCATTCGGGTTCGCATACTCCGCAGTCAATACATTCATCAGGATTTATTACGAGCATATTTTCACCCTCGTAAAAACAATCAACCGGACAAACCTCAACACAGTCGGTTAGCTTGCATTTAATACACTCATCTTTTACAATGTAAGTCATTTTGAATTCATTAATCTCAATTTTACTTCTGCACAGATTTTGTCCGGTACATATATCAACCCACAAATCCTTCTCATAAGATTAGACTCATATTGATCTACTGTGTCATCAGAAATTACTATCTTCCACAAATGCTCAAGAATATCTTTTTTAGTCTCTAATGAATTTTTTTTTATTATATTTGTAAAGTTTAAAAGTTGATTAGAATTTTTTTCTATTTCTTCAGACTCTTTCAAAAGTTTTTCTGTGTCTGTATCTTTTAAATAAGATTTTATAAAATTTTTAATAAGTTTTTTTTCGTTTTCAGAGTAATTCTCGTCAATTTTAGCAGCATGAACTAATAATGCTGATATTCCTTTAACGCTTTCAATGTCTAAAATTTTCATTTATTTTAAATTTAAAGAGAGGAGTTTATTAAATGGATTTTCTTTTTTGTCAAACTTAATTAATTTCTCTTTTTTCCTTCTTTCTCCTTTAAATACGTAAGTATCAGCTTCTTTATCTTTCTTATAATTCATATAACCCATTAATTTATAGAAGTTCTCTTTTGTACATCCAAGTAGATTCATCATTTCCGAATTAATCTTAAATTTCTTACTTTTTGTATTTTCTATAATTTTTAGAAACAATTTTTCTAAGATATCGATTCTCACAAAAAATTCTTTAAATTTTTCAAAACCGCAAAGAAGCAAAAAATTTTTGTCTAACTTGTTATTCTCAATAAAATTTAATCCTGATTTTGGTATTTGTTGTTTATTTGGAAATGTATTAAATAATTTCCATAATGAAATTCTAAACTCAACTGCTTTTGGTTTTAACATTTTTGGTAAGTAAATATGATATCTCCCAATTTTTATTCCCATGCCCCATAATTTTTTTCTCTCTACTAAAGGAATTAGTTTAACAATTTTGTCTACCTCACTTCTTTTTATCACCCCATTGTTTTCGTAAAGTTGAAAAATCAAACCTCTTAAATACTGATTTTTTACCTGATGTTTTGTAAGCTTGATTAGGTCTCCAAGAACGTCATTTGTATAATTTTGAAGCCAACTTATCAAAAAGGTATTAAGCTTATTTTTTGAATCTAAATCTAAAGAGTCGTCAGCTATAATCTCTACAGTTGGGTTTAAATAGTCACTTCCTCTTTTTAACCTTGCTATAGGATTCTCTTTCCAAACAAGCTTATCTTCAAAATCAATTTTGATATTTCCGTCCTTTATAATAGATTCTACTCTTTTTAATAACTCTTTTTCAATTCCTTTTCGAGCAGCTTTTTTAATTGATTTTATATCCGTATCTAGAGTTTTTGATGTTACCTCTATTAAAAATTTTAAACCTTTTAATTCACCAACACACTGATTGTCTATAAATATTTTATTTTCCTCGTTTATTTCTGTATTTAAAACTAAATCTTGTTTTAAACTTCTTGATAACATACTTATTTTTTTGTCTATAAAACTTTTTGTTAATTCATCGTGTAATTTATCAGATAATTTGTCCTCTATATTTTTCGTCAATTGTATCCAATAGTCAGAATTTTCAACCCAATTCTTTTTATTTGCAACATATGACCAGGTTCTTACGTTAGATAGTCTGTGTGAAAGTAGATCAACATTGCCATGATCTTTTTCTAATCCTTTTAATTGATCTTTCATAAATGAACTGGGTATTCTTCTTTTTCTAGTTGATAAAAATTGAAATACTTTATCTACTACATTTAAATGTTGACCGTATGCTTTTTTTTCGAAATCAGGTATTTGACTGCACTCCCATAATAATTCTAGATTTCTAAAATAAAGATTATTATTGGCCCCTTTTTTTAAAAAAAATCTTAACACACTTTCATCTAGAGAGTCATTAGTACGCAATAGATTTTTTTTATTTGGTCTTAACTCTAAAGAATTTATAAGTTTCTCAGGCGTTTTAAAGTTTAAATTTGAATTTCTCCAAAAGATCATTTTTGTTTCTGGTAAATTATGCTTTTCTATTTTTTCAATTTCATCTGAGTTTAAGGTTTCACTGTCACCTGTGGTACCGAAACCGCCGTCATTTTTATATCTTCCTGCTCTTCCAGCTATTTGAGACATTTCTATAAGATTCAACCTTCTAGTTTTTTTTCCATCGAATTTTTTCAAATTAGAAAAATAAATCTCATTAATATCCATGTTTAAACCCATGCCTATAGCGTCGGTTGCAATTAAATAATCAACATCACCAGATTGATACAACCCAACTTGTGAATTTCTAGTTTTTGGACTTAAAGATCCCATTATAACTGCAGCACCACCTTTCTGTCTTCTTACTAATTCTGCAATCGCATAAACTTCTTCAATTGAAAAAGCTATGATTGCAACTTTCCTGTCTAGTTTAGATATTTTTTTTATTCCTGAATAACTTAATTTTGAAAATCTCTCCTTATTTTCAAACTCAACATTTTCAACAAGGTCGCCTATAATACTTTTCATAACTTGAGATCCTAAAAACATTGTTAATTCTCTACCTCTAGACTCAAGTAATCTTTGTGTAAAAATATGTCCTCTTTCGCGATCAGCACACATTTGAATCTCATCAATTGCAATAAAATCTACTTCTTTGTTTTTGGGCATAGACTCAACAGTGCAAATAAAATATTTTGCAGATCTTGGGATTATTTTTTCTTCACCTGTTATCAAAGCAACATTTTCAACACCAACTTTATCTACGCATTTATCGTAAACTTCTCTAGCTAAAAGTCTCAAAGGTAGCCCAAAAATACCGGACTCAAATGTTAACATTTTCTCAATAGCAACATGAGTTTTGCCTGTATTTGTAGGACCTAGTAAAGCTAATATTCTTTTTGAGTTATTTTCCATTTTTGTGTTAGCTAATTTTTTTTACACTATATGTAGATTAATTTGAGAACAAAATAAGATTAAAACATGACCGAATCAATTTGTCAAATGTTCCTATTTCTTTACATTTAATTTGACTTCTAATAGCCAGTCCCCGTATAGATAATTGAATTTAAATGGTATCAAAAGTTAAAAAAAATATTTTAAAACTTAAAGATTCTTCAACCCTAGCAATTAACGAAAAATCTCAAAAATTAGTTAAACTGGGAAAAAAAATTTATAAATTTGGTTTTGGACAGTCACCTTTTCAAATTCCAGAAAACATTGTTGAAACATTAAAAAAAAATGCTCATAAAAAAGAATACTTACCTATTCAAGGTTTACCTGAATTAAGAGAAAACATTTCAAAATATTTATTCGAAAGAACTGGAGTTCATTATTCAAAAGATAATATATTAATTACCCCTGGCTCTAAGGAAGCTATGCTACTCATGCACGTAATTTTTAATGGTGAGATAATTATACCTGCACCCAGTTGGGTATCTTACGAGCCTCAGGCAGAAATAGGTTTGAACAAAATTTACTGGTTAGAGACATCGAGAGAGAACAACTGGTTTCCAACTGCTAAAGAATTAGAAAATAAATTGAAAAAATTAGGAAAAAAGAAAAATTTAATTTTCATTTTAAATTCACCTAATAATCCTTCAGGCGCAATATGTGATAATCTAAAAGAATTAGCTTTAGTAGCCAAAAAATATAATTTAATAGTTCTTTCAGATGAAATTTATACTGATCTTTCATTTGATAATACCTATAAATCTATTTCTGAGTTTTACCCTAGCTCTACTTTTATTAGCGGAGGATTAAGTAAATGGTGTGGAGCAGGCGGATGGAGATTAGGATTTTTAGCCGTTCCAAATAAATTAAAAGAATTTATGAAAAGCTTAAAATCTTTAGCTAGCGAATCTTATTCAACTGTAAACACTCCAACTCAATTTGCGGCAGTCGAAGCTTATAATGGAGATTACGAGAATTATAGACTAAAAGTAAGATCTATACTTAATGCCGTAGGCACTTATGTTTACAATAATTTAAAATCAAATAAAATTTTAATTAATCCTCCTCAAGGAGCTTTTTATTTAATGCCTGAATTTAAAAACAAAAAATTTAAAAGTTCTTCTCAATTATGTGAAGCTATATTAAATGACACGGGAGTCGCTATGTTACCAGGTTCTGATTTTGGTTTTAAACCAAAAAAAATGTTAACCAGATTGAGTTATACTGATTTCGATGGAGTAGAATTCTTCAAAAATGTTTCAGACTATAATTCTATAAGTGAGGAAATGGTAAAAAAGTATGCACCAAATGTAGTTGAAGGCACTACTAAGCTCTCAAATTGGGCTAAAAATTTATAAGAATCTCTTTGACCTCAATTAAATATCGTAGTTAAATTAATCATTATAACAATAGGAGTACACATGAAAAAAATGACGTCATTGATTTCTGCGGTACTAGTAATGTTTGCTTTTTCAAGCCCACTTACTTCAATCGCAAAATCAGCAGAGTTCTTTACTATAGGAACGGGCGGACCAACTGGAGTTTATTTCCAAACTGGTAACGCTATCTGTAAAATGTTACACAAATCAGCAATTAGTGCTGACCACGGTAGAAAAAAAGGTACAGCTAAAGCTTATAGATGTACCGCACCTTCAACGGGTGGTTCTAACTACAATATTGGACAAATCAAAGATGGTGAGTTTCAATTTGGTGTTGCTCAGTCAGACTGGCAGTACCATGCTTACAATGGTTCTAGTAAATGGGAAGGAAAGCAGTTCAGCGACTTAAGAGCTGTATTTTCTGTTCACAATGAACCTTTCCAAATTTGGGCAAGTAAAAAATCTGGAATTAAGAATTTTAAAGGCCTAAAGGGAAAAACAGTAAACATAGGTAATCCAGGTTCTGGTCAAAGAGGAACTATGGAAGAATTAATGAAAGCTATGGGAGCAGATATGAGTATGTTTAAAGCAACTACTGAACTTACTTCTTCTGAACAAGTAAAAGCTCTTTGCGACGGTAAAATAGATGCATTTGGATACTCAGTAGGATTTCCAAATGGCGCTATGGAGCAAGCAGCCACTTGTAAAGCAAAAGCAAGCCCAATTAATTTAACTGGTGCGCCAGTGCAAGGCTTAATTGATGGTGCTGACTACTATGCAAAAGCTGTAATTCCAAAAGGAACTTACTCAAATCAGAAAAAAGACGCTACTACGTTTGGTGTAAAAGCTACTGTTGTTACTAGCGCAAATGTTTCTGAAGAGCTTGTATACTTAGTAACAAAAGCAGTAATGGAAAACTTTGATGATTTCAGAGCTCAACACCCTGCTTTTGGACCATTGGAAAAGAAAAACATGATAGCTGACGGTTTATCAGCTCCATTACATCCAGGTGCAATTAAGTACTACAAAGAAGCTGGATTAATGTAATCTAACTTTTTAGTTTTATTAAAAAAGGCCCAATATTTTTTGGGCCTTTTTTTTTAGAATAAGGTATCTTAACTAAAATGAATCAAAACATTCAAAGTAAGATAAAAGATAAAATTCAAGAAGATATTTCTCCGACTAGAAATTTATCAGGTATCCATTTAAAAATAGTTTTTGGAATAGCAATACTTTGGACCTTTTTCCAACTTTGGTATGCCTCTCCTTTTCCTTTTTGGTTAAATTTTGGAATGTTTAAGGGATTACCTGCTAGAGCAATTCATCTAGGTTTTGCTTTAACTTTAGCTTTTTTAATTTTTCCAGCAGTAAGGGGAAAAAAGATTTCAGTACTTGATATTATAATTAGTATAACTGGGGCATTAAGTTGCTTATATATTTATTTTTTCTATGACGATTTAGTAAATAGAGGCGGTATCCTTTTAGTAAAAGAAGTATTTGGTTTTAAAGTTCCAGTTGAACTTATAATTGGGGCCATAGGTATATTAATTTTGTTAGAAGCAACTAGACGAGCCATAGGCTTACCTTTAGTTATAATTGCAATCTGTTTCCTCTTGTTTTCTTATTTCGGAAAGTATGCACCTGATATCATTTCTCATGGCGGACTTTCTGTAAAAAGATTAGTAGGATTTCAATGGTTTGATCAAGAAGCAATTTTCGGAATACCAATTGGAGTTTCAGTAGATTTTATATTTTTGTTTGTCCTCTTTGGAGCTTTATTAGAAACTGCTGGTGGCGGAAAGTATTTTTTAGATTTAGCTTTTGCAATGGTTGGAAAAATGCGAGGAGGTCCAGCAAAAGCTGCTATTTTAGGGTCTGGAATGACTGGTATGATCTCAGGCTCATCAATTGCAAATACTGTAACAACTGGAACTTTTACAATTCCAATAATGAAAAAAACAGGTTTCTCCCAAGAGAAAGCAGGAGCTATTGAGGTATCTTCATCAGTTAACGGTCAAATAATGCCGCCAGTTATGGGAGCCGCAGCTTTTGTAATGGCAAGTTTTATAGGTGTTACGTATTTTGAAGTTGTTAAACATGCTTTTTTACCAGCTATCATTTCATACATTGCTTTATTTTATATTTCTCATTTAGAAGCCCTTAAATTAGGATTAAAAGGGATGGATGACGCTGATGTTCCTCACCTAAAGAAAACTTTTTTATCTGGTTTACATTTTTTAATTCCTATTTTTGTTTTAATTTTTTTACTTGTTTATATGAGATATACAGCAGGTTTTTCTATCTTCTACGCAACGTTATCTTTAATATTTGTTAACTTAGTAAGCCGCATAATTAAAAATCCTGATTTTAAAACTGGTTTGATTGATTGGTACAATCAAACAATAGTAGGTCTTCAAAAAGGTGCAATTAACATGGTAGGGGTAGGGATCGCAATCGCTACTGCAGGTATAATTGTTGGCGCAGTGGGTTCTACAGGTCTAAGTACAAATTTAATCATAGTGATTGAAACGATAGCAAGAGATAATGTAATTATATTAATTTTATTAACTATTATACTTTGCTTGTTACTTGGAATGGGTCTTCCTACAACTGCAAACTATGTAGTAGTTGCTTCTCTAATGGCTACAGTTTTAGTTGATGTTGGAAATGCTTCGGGCTTTATTTTTCCCTTAATTGCAGTTCATTTATTCGTATTTTATTTTGGATTGATGGCCGATGTAACACCCCCCGTTGGTTTAGCATCTTATGCAGCAGCGGCAATTTCTGGTGGTGATCCTTTAAGAACGGGACTTCAAGCTATTTGGTATAGTTTAAGAACTGGAATTTTACCAATAGTCTTTTTGTTTAATCACGAACTACTATTAATAGGGGTAGATAGTATCTGGCAAGCTTTGTTAGTTATAGTAACTTCATTGATTGGAATTTTAGTTTTTACTGCTGCTACTCAACAATGGTTTATAAATAGGTTAAGATGGTATGAGATCATAGCGTTTTTAATAATATCTTTATCTTTTTTAGCTCCAGATTATGTTTTAGGTAAATTCTATCCTAAATTTAATGAGCAAAAACTTTCTGCAGAAAATATTCAAAATTTATCTTTTGACCCATCAAAAGAAGTTCATATAAAAGTCACACGAGTTACTGAATACGGAGAAAGATATAAACTATTTGTTATCGATAAAGGGAAATTTGAAAATAATTATAACCTTGAAGAATATGGTATGACTTTAATTGACCAGAACGATCAATTAACCATCAATAAATTAAACTGGAAAGGGGAAGCAAAAAAATCTGGAATACAAATGGGTGATATTATTAGTAATTTTAAAATTGAAAATCCTGATAGACCAAATAAAAATATAATCTACCCTTTTGCGTTAATTTGTCTTTTTGCTTTTGGGTATTTAAACTATAAGAGAACAACTAAATGAAAAAAATTATTTTTCTTATAACAATTGGCCTAATTATAGCTGTTTTCATTAGTTTCTGGTTGATAATAAGCGGTGGTTATGACAAACAAAATAAATCAATCCTTTTTTTAAAAAAAATTATACCCAGTTCAATCGCTAGAAATGTACGAGATACTATTTTTTTTATACCAACTTTACAGGAAAGAAATAAATTTTTAGAACTGCAACTTCAGAAATATGAGCAAGGTTTAAAAGGATCTCTTTTTTATGACGAGAAAATTCAAAAAAAAAATTTAAATTATCAAGTAAAAAAATTTTTCTTACCTTACCCAAGTTTAGATTTAAGTCTAGGCTGGCAAGCGGAAAAAAACTCCACACGAGCACATTACTTGGAAATAATTGGTGATAAAGTTTTGGTAATCTCAGGAGAAGGTGAAACAATTTATTTTGAAAAACAAAATATAAATAAAAATTTTTTAAATCAAAAATATCTAAACAACAATTTACAAGACGTTATAAAAAAAAGAAATAATACTTTAAGCGGCATAAGAGATTTATTTTATGAAGAAGATTTCATTTATATCAGTGTTGTTGAGATTGGCCAAAAAGGAGGAACACTTAACATTTATAGAGCAAAAAAAGATTTTGAATTTTTAAATTTTGAAATTTTTTTTGAAAGCAAAGAGTTCTACGAAAAAGGATATACTTTACAAAGCGGCGGAAGATTAGAAAGCTTTACAAATAATGAAATACTACTAAGTGTAGGTTTTTTTAATAAACATGAATTTGCTCAAGATGAAAAATCTTTATTAGGAAAAATTATTTCAATTAACAAAGAAAATAAGAATTTCAAAATCCAATCTAGGGGTCACAGAAATCCCCAAGGTTTATATTACTGGAAGGAGAAAAATATAATTGTAAATTCAGAACATGGACCTAAAGGGGGAGATGAAGTAAATCTAAACTATTTAAATAAGAAAATTGAAAAAAACTTTGGCTGGCCAATCTCTTCTTACGGAGAGGCATATACAAGTAAACAAAAAGAGTTTTTTGATAATAGAGGATATTTAAAAAAATCACATAGTGATTTTGGTTTTATCGAGCCATTAAAATACTTTAATCCCTCTATCGGGATTAGTGAGATTGTACAACTTAATGATTCAATTTATGTTTCATCTTTAAGAGCAGAGTCGATTTATGTTATTAAACTATCAGATAAAGAGATAGTTGAGAGGATATCAAGATTAAAGTTTGACAATCGAATAAGAGACCTAAAATACGATGAAGATAGCAAGTCCTTTTTTTTAATATTTGAAAATACACCTGCTGTTGGTTTCATAAAATTATTAAATTAGGATAAGTCTCACAGTTGTAATTATTTATGAAAAATTTCTTAAAAGTTTTAATATTATTATGCATATTTTCTACCTCAATAAACGCTGAAGTAAATTTTCAGCAAAAAAAGTTTTATTATGAAAACCTAGTTAAAAATTGGTCTAAAATATTTCCAGACAGTAACAGGAATGCTGCTGGTCCGAGGTTTTTCAAGTATTTAATAGACCAAGACTTAACATACGAAGAATTTAAAGAATATAATAAATTTTATTGTCCTGTTTCAGGTTCATTAATCAACCCGGGAGAAAAACCTGATTATATTTATGTTAAAGAGTTAAGAACACAAAAAAATATTTGTGGTGAGCTTTATAGATGTTGTTGGCCTTGTTCTTGTGATCTCATGAATTATACAAAAGTTAAAAAAATTAAACACAAATTTAAAGACGGTCCTAAAAAAATTGATGTTTTACTAATTAACAATCCTTGCTTAAAAAAAAATTTTCCTGAGGAAGTAAATAGAAGTTATTTCTGTAAAAATCAAAGACTAAATGATGATGAAGTATTTGTAGTCGACGGTAAACTTGTAATAGGTCTTTTCTATGAAGCCAAAAAATGTCAAAAAGCTGATATTAAAAAGATAGAAGCCAATGAAATTACAGGAAGATTTTGTGCTTTTAAAAACGATATTCCGCTAGAAGAAATGAATATTGGTATGGGTGATATTTTTATTAGGATGGCGAGATAGTCATTTTGCTTTGTTTGAAAATATAAGTCTTCCCTGTTTCTTTTATTTTATAATTATTTGTTTTTCCATTTGTCCATTTAATTTGTACCTCAAGGTCTTTTTCGCCATTTCTAATTCCATAATGGGCAACAGGTTCCATTTGGCATAGATATCCTGAACCAGAGTCTATTGTTTTAGAATGTTTTCTTAAATTGGATGTTAATGTCACCGTAGCTCCTCTAGCTGGAGCTCCATTCTTATTCAAAGCTTTTATTCTTAAATAATTCTTATCTTTTTTAATGTTTGCTTTGTAAAGTGTAAGTATTTGATTTCCTGTTTCTCCATGGGCAATTAATAATTCTAAAATTCCATCTTTATCAATGTCCGCCACAGCAGCACCAGTTCCAAGACCATTTGCTTCAGAGTTAGGAGTGATGTCTATTTCTTCTAATTTTCCATTTTCTATAATTTTAAATAATTTATTTGGTTCGCCGATATTATTTAAAAATATTTCGTCATATCCATCATTGTCAAAATCAGCAGTGATAACTGTTCGGATTTTAGATGGCCTTTTAAAACTACTATCGGCAATGTCTTTAAATGAGTTCTCTTTTTTTATAAAAATACGGTGTTCTCCATCCCAATTTCCACTTACAATATCTAATTGACCTCTGTACAAAATATCACTTAAAGCGGTACCTCTTCCATTTTCGTAAGGGTCTAAAACATTATATCCGGAAGCTACATCATAAAAAGTACCTTCAACGTTTTTATACAAAAAGTTTACTCCTCTTTCATTCGCTGCGAAAATATCAATATTGTTTGATAATATATGTCCTGCAACAACTGCTCTTCCCCCAGTTATTTTATCCAAGCCGAACTCTGCTGCCCTATCTTTTATTCTTCCCTTAAACTTTTCATAAAATCTTGTTGGACCACCATAATTAGCAACATAAATACCATATTTTCCATTTCCGTTTCTATCTACACAAACAACGGAACGACCAGCTGTTAAGTTTAAATCTATTTGATTCTTCTTTTGTTCAAAAATATCAAAAAATTTTGTATTTTTTCGATCTATTAATCGGTCGGAATATTTTTTTTCACCACTATAAGTATCAGTATTTAAAAAATAAATCTCTTCGTACCCATCAGAATCAATATCGCAAGCAGCTACGCCAATAGTAAAACTTCTTTTATCTGCAAACTTATTATCATTTACAATATTTACTAGTTTATTATTTTTGTATGACAATGCTAAATTTTCACTTCCAAAACCAGCTACTATAAATTCATAAGTGCCATCGTTGTCAACATCAGCTACAGAAATACCATATCTAAGACTTTCATAGTTGTTATCTATTAAATCTGTAATGTTTTTAAAAAAATTTGCAGACGCGCTTTTAATTGAAATAAAAATAAATAAAATTGAAACGAAGATAATTTTTGATTTCATTAAATACTATTGTAGTATTTTCCAAGTACCACTTGCAGAGGCAACTATGTCACTTGAATTTAAAATTTTACAAGAAATAAAAACCAGTGTTTTAGTTTTTTTTAATATTTTTACTTTCCCGGTGAGTTTATCACCAAGTTGGCCTACAGAGATAAATTTCATATCTAAATTAATTGTTACACATCTCTTGTCTCTAGCAACTCTGTGAGCAGCCGTTCCCATACCAGTATCTGCTATAGTGGAAAGAAAACCACCATGTGCAATTTTACCAGTGTTTAAATGTATTTCTTTTACCTCTACTGTAAACTCATATTGAGTATCGCTAATTTTTTTTAACTCTAAACCACCGAGATGTTTCATAAACCCTTGATTAGACTCGTTCATACTTTTTTTTATCATATAACGGAGCTAATTGTGAAAAAATAACAGCAAATAAAATAAGAATAATTCCAATAATTTTTATTTCGTTCAAAAACTGGCTTAAGATTATCCATCCAAAAATTGAAGCGAATACACCTTCCAGTGAAAATATAATAGCTACAGGCGCTGGAGAAAGGTTTTGTTGTCCGTAAATTTGAAGAAGAAACGCCACTCCGCTCGAGAGAATTCCTGCGTATAACATCTCTTTTCCATCTAAAACCATATTTGAAAATTTAACGCTTTCAAAAACAAAAGCTGGCATCAATGCAAATATAGATGCAATTAAGCATTGAAGGCATGCAATAGTAATTGGATAATTAAATATTCTCAAAAATCTTGAAATAAAAACAATATGGAACGCCCAAAATAATGCATTAAAAACTGCAATACTATCTCCTATTCTTACTTGAATATTATCGAACTCAGTTAAAAGTATACCTCCAAATAAACAAATAATAATAGATAACCAAACAGATTTATGAATATTTTTTGAAAAAAAATAGTAGGCAACAAATGGAACTAAAACTACATAAAAAATTGTAAATACTGCTGTATTAGCTACATCTGTATAAAGTAGGGCATACTGCTGTAAAACATTTCCCATCGAAAGAAGAAATCCAATAAGCAATAGATTTAAAATGTTTACTTTCTTAAAAATTAATGAATTAACTTTTTTATATTCAAAAATATATAAAAATGGTACCAGCGTGAGAAATCCGAGAAATAGCCTGCCGAAAGTAAAAGTAAATGGTCCATTATAATCCATTCCCATATCTTGAGCTACGAAAGCTGAACCCCAAATTAAAGAACAGCTGATAGCACAAATAAGAGAGAAAACTTTTTTATTCATGACTTGTACTATTTTATAATTGATTAAACGGCAAGTTTAAAAGCGAAGTCTTTGCCAAGACATTTCCCCAGATAAACGCAGAACCTTGCACCCTCCGCACCATCAATTATTCTATGGTCATATGAGAGTGAAATAGGTAAAATTTTTCTTGAAATAAATTTGTCCTTAACCTTTACCAATCTATCAAAACTTTTTCCAACTCCAAGTATAGCTACTTCAGGAGGATTTATAATCGGTGTGAAGAAAGTACCTCCAATGCCGCCCAAGCTTGATATCGTCATTGAACCACCAAAAAATTCCTTTTTATCAATTTTTAAATCTCTGCAAAGTCTACTTGTTTTTCTTAAAGCACTTCCAATTTCTTTTATACTCATTTGATCTACATCTCTTATTTTAGGCACCATAAGGCCGTGAGGAGTGTCTACCGCAAAACCAACATGAAAATATTTTTTATAAATAATTTTATCTTTAGTACTATCAATCGAAGCATTAAAATTTGGAAATTTTTTCAAAGCACTGACAAGTGCTTTTGCTATAAAAGCAAGAGGTGTTACTTTTATTTTCTCACCAGTATAGTAGTCATATAATGACGATCTAAATTGCTCCATTTCTGTTATATCAACTTCATCATGCTGCGTTACATGGGGAATTTCAGTCCAAGATCTTACCAAGTGAGGACCAGATAATCTTTTAACTCTTGGTATATCTTTTAATTCAATTTCACCAAACTCTTCGTGCGGATACTCTTCTTTATGAACTTTCTTTTCTACTTTCCCACCACTGACTGTTACCTGCGATCTTACAAAATTTTTAACATCTTCCTCGGAAACTCTACCACCTCTTTGAGAACCAGGTATTTCAACTACATTGGCACCTAACTCTCTTGCAAATTTTCTAACTTTTGGACTTGCTGACTTACTACCTGATTGTGATGTAGGCG
This sequence comes from uncultured Pelagibacteraceae bacterium, assembly GCA_902630915.1. Next base: position 36,744 of record CACOWD010000001.1, read on the forward strand.
CTACAGGAATAATCTCTTTTGGTTTTTGCGGACTGACTTTTTTTATTTCTTTCTTCTCAATTTCTTTTTGATTACTGACTGCTTCTTTTTTTTCCTCAGTAGCACTTTCAGCATTAAGACTAAGAATTAAGTCTCCTTTGTTAACTTTATCACCTACTTTAACATTTATTTTTTCAATAACTCCCTCGTGCGTTGATGGCACTTCAACACTTGATTTGTCACTTTCCAATGTAATAAGGGAGTCATTTTTTTTTATTTGTTGACCTTCTTTGACTAGAACTTCAATAATCTCCACATCTTTGAAGTCACCCATATCTGGAACTAAAATTTTTGTACTAGCCATATTTATAAATTAGATGGAAAATCTCTATCTTTATCAATCTTAAACTTTTTGATCGCACTTTCAGCTTTCTTAGTTTCAATTAATTGCTCTTTTGCTAAAGCGCTTAATGTATAGGCAACTATATGTTCTTTATCTACCTCAAAAAACTTCCTTAAATTTTTTCTAGTATCACTTCTTCCATAACCATCTGTCCCTAAAGAGTAAAAAGGTTTTTCTGTGTAAGGTCTTATCTGATCAGAGAACGATCTAGTATAATCCGATGCAGCAATAACTGGTCCATCTGTTTTTTCTAAACACTTTTGAACATATGATTTTTTCTTTTTTTCATTAGGATTAAGTAAGTTCCATCTTTCAGTTTCCATACCGTCTTTTCTTAATTCATTAAAGCTAGTTACGCTCCAAACATCTGAGTCTACACCATAATCTTTTGATAAAATTTCTGCAGCAGCAATTATTTCTCTTAAAATTGTGCCTGATCCTAAAAGCTGCACTTTAGTTTTATTCTTGTTATTATTTTCTTTAAACAAATACATTCCCTTTAAGATACCATCATCTGAACCCTTCGGCTTTTCGGGATGAGAATAATTTTCATTCATTGCTGTGATGTAATAGAAAATGTTTTCTTTTTTCTCATGCATTCTTTTCATTCCATCTCTAAGTATAACAGCCATTTCGTAAGCAAATGTAGGATCGTAACTAATACAGTTAGGAATATTCGATGCTAATAAATGACTATGACCATCTTGGTGTTGAAGTCCTTCTCCAGCTAAAGTAGTTCTTCCTGCAGTAGCTCCAATCAAGAAACCTCTTGCTTGAGAATCTCCAGCGGCCCAAGCCAAATCCCCAACCCTTTGAAAACCAAACATAGAATAAAAAATATAAATCGGTATCATTTCTAAATCATGATTTGTGTAAGCAGTACCAGCTGCAATCCATGATGACATTGCTCCTGACTCGTTTATTCCCTCTTCTAATACTTGGCCGCTTTTATCTTCTCTGTAAGAACTCAACTGCTCAGAGTCTACTGGCTCATACTTTTGACCTTCATGCGCATATATTCCTATCTTTTGGAAGAATCCCTCCATACCAAAAGTTCTTGCTTCATCAGGAATGATAGGAACTAATCTTGGTGATATATTTTTATCTCTAAGTAATGCAGTAAGCATTCTAACTAACGCCATTGTAGTTGACATTTCTTTATCCCCTGTAGATTTCATAAAATTATCAAAAATTTCTTTAGGAGGAGCTTTTATTTGTTTTGCAAACGAAGATCTTTCTGGAATAAAACCACCTAGTTTCACCCTTTGATCTTTCAAATATTTCATTTCTTCTGAGTTTTCATTTGGTTTGTAATACTCAATATTTTTTACCTGCTTATCAGTAAGAGGAACACCAAATCTGTCTCTATAATAAAGCAAGTCCTCCTCATCTAATTTCTTTTGTTGATGGGTTGTATTTATACTTTCTCCAGATTTTCCCATACCGTAACCTTTTATTGTTTTCGCAAGAATAACAGTTGGAGAACCAGTATGCTGCATCGCTGAGTGATAGGCAGCGTAAACTTTATGCGGATCGTGACCACCTCTATTTAATCTCCAAATATCTTTATCTGTCATTGTAGAAACCATTTCTTTTAATTCAGGATATTTCCCAAAGAATTTTTCCCTTACATATAAACCGTCCTTCGCTTTAAAAGCTTGATATTCTCCATCTACACATTCGTTCATTCTTTTTACTAGTAGACCAGACTTATCTTTCATTAATAGTTTATCCCAATAAGATCCCCAAATAACTTTGATAACATTCCAACCAGTTCCTCTAAAACTTCCCTCAAGTTCTTGAATAATTTTCCCATTACCTCTAACAGGCCCATCTAGCCTTTGAAGATTACAATTTATTACAAATATTAAATTATCCAATTTTTCTCTTGCAGCTAAACCAATGGCTCCCATTGACTCTGGCTCATCCATTTCTCCATCACCTAAGAATACCCAAATTTTTCTACCCTCGTCTTTAACTAAACCTCTATTGATTAAATATTTTAAGAACCGCGCTTGGTAAATTGCCATGATAGGACCAAGACCCATCGATACAGTTGGAAACTGCCAAAAGTCGGGCATCAACCATGGGTGAGGATAAGAGGAAAGTCCGTCTTTACCAACTTCCTGTCTAAACCCGTCTAACTGTTTTGCCGAGAGTCTTCCCTCTAAAAAAGCTCTTGCGTACATACCCGGAGCTGAGTGACCTTGAAAATAAATTAAATCTCCACCAAATTTATTATTTTTTGCTCTCCAAAAATGATTCATACCAACGTCATATAAAGTTGCAGCTGATGCAAAAGTTCCTATGTGCCCCCCTAGTTCAGAACTTTTTTTATTTGCCTTAACGACCATGGCAGCAGCATTCCATCTAATGATCGCTCTTAATTTTTTTTCAATATTTTGGTCACCTGGAGATTTAGCTTCTGCTTCTGGCGGGATAGTATTTATGTATGGAGTTGTTCTAGTATCAGGTAAAACTAAACCAGATTTATAAGCTTGATCGATAACCTTATTTAATAGATAACTTGCTCTTGGTGCTCCATCAGACTCAATCACAGAATTTAATGACTCTATCCATTCGTTTGTTTCGACTGGGTCAATATCATCTTTCGAAGCTGGCTCTGCAAATACTTTTTTAACCTGTTTTACAGGATTTAAGTTACCGTTTGTTTTTGGAGATTCTTTAATTAACTCTTCTTTAACAACTTCTTTTTTAACTTCTTGTTTTGGTGTAGAAGCTTGTCCATTTTCAATGGTAGCCAATAAGCTTCCCTCTGATACTTTATCTCCAATTTTTACTTTTAAATCTTTTATTTGGCCTGCAGATGGAGATGGAATTTCTACGCTTGATTTATCACTCTCAATTGTAACTATTGGATCATTTTTATTTATTTGATCACCAGGTTTTACTAAAATTTCTATTACCTCAACGTCTTTAAAATCACCTATATCTGGAACTGAAATATTCTGAGCCATAATTAGCTATTATAAACTGGGTGCAACATATTAAAAAATAAATAATTAATAAACATTAAAGAATAGGGCAAATAGTCGGATAAGATCAATTTTCGTCACATTTTCTGCTTTTTTTCGTCAATTAGTTTTATTTATATGTGAAATGCGTTGGTTAATAAATTTTTTATTTAAAAAAAGAGAGATTAAAACAAATAGGGCAGTTTTAGTTCAGAAAATTATTCTTAAAAAATATCTATTAAGATAAAAAAATAAAAGCTAAGCTAGCTTTTATGCAAAAATTTTTGTGGGAACCCTCTAGCAAAAGGAAAGAAGAGTCTCTTCTTGAAGATTTCTCAAAATTTTTAAATCTTAAATCGAATTACAATTTTAAAACTTTGTGGAAATGGTCGGTAGATCATCCTGAAGATTTTTGGTCAAAGTTTTGGGACTATTCAAAGATTATAGGAGATAAGGGAAAAGAAATAATTAAATTTAATAAAATATTTAATAAGACTAAATTTTTTCCGGACTCAAAATTAAATTATACCGAAAATATTCTAAAAAAAAGGTCATCAATTCCTGCAATAAGTTTTCTATCAGAGAAAGGGTTTGAAGAAGAGATTTCCTGGGAACAACTTTACAATAAAGTTTGTAAGTTTTCTAATTACTTAAAATCTATAGGTTTAAAAAAAGGAGACCGTGTTGCAGCTTATGTTCCAAATAAAATTGAGTCTATTATAAGTTTTTTAGCCTGTGCGAAAAATGGAATTATTTGGTCTTCATGTTCCCCAGACTTTGGCACACAAGGAGTTGTAGATAGATTCAAACAAATTGAACCAAGTATTTTAATTACTAGTGACCACTATTTTTATAATGGCAAGAAGATAAATATTCTTGAAAAAATTGAGGATATCTTAAAAGACATTCCTTCAATAAAAAAAACTTTAGTGTTTGCGTATAATAAAAAAGAAGAGATGAATCTACAAAATTATATAAACTTTGATGAAGTTTTAGATCAATCAGAGCCGGATGAAAGATTTGAACGGTTTGAGTTTAATCATCCTATTTATATTCTATTTTCAAGCGGGACAACTGGAAAACCCAAATGTATAACACATGGAGCTGGGAATGTTTTAATCGAACATAATAAAGAATTCATGCTTCATTGTGATGTCAGGGATGATGAGAAGTTATTTTACTATACTACTACAGGCTGGATGATGTGGAATTGGTTAGTTGGAGGATTAGCTACAGGTTCTTCAATATTTTTATTTGACGGGGCACCAGTTTATCCAAAAATAGATATTCTTTTAGAGTACTGTCAAAACAAGAAAATTAATCTTTTTGGTGTAAGTGCTAAATACATCGATCACTTAAAGAATGAAAAATATAATAGTAAAAAACTAGATTTAAGCTCAATAAAAATAATAACTTCAACAGGCTCTCCCTTAGCTGAGGAAAGCTTCAAGTATGTATACGAAAATATAAAAAAAGATGTTCATCTCGCATCTATTGCTGGCGGAACAGATTTAGTTGGTTGTTTAGTTTTAGGGAACCTTTACTCAAATGTATTCATGGGAGAAATTCAAGGCCAGAGTTTAGGTATTGATGTAGACGTCTTCACTGATGGGGGAGAAAGTGTAAAAGACGGAGAGAAGGGGGAGTTAGTAGTTAAAAAACCTTTTCCATCCATGCCAGTAAAATTTTGGGATGATGATGATGGACAAAAATATCATAAAGCCTATTTCAATAGATTTAAAAATATTTGGCATCATGGTGATTTTATTGAGAGAACTAAGAATAATGGATTTATTATGCGTGGAAGGTCTGATTCCACTCTTAATCCTGGAGGAGTAAGAATAGGAACAGCAGAAATTTATCAGCAAGTTGAAGACATTGATTTTATTACAGAGGGCTTGGTTATCGGACAAGATTACAATGATGATGTAAGGGTAATTCTTTTTGTAACAACAAAAAATGATGAGGAATTAAATGATGAAAAAATAAAATCAATTAAATCAAGAATAAGAAAAAACTGTTCTCCAAAACATGTTCCTTCAATAATTATCAAAGTTCCAGAAATTCCTAGGACAAAAAGTGGTAAAATTGTTGAACTAGCGGTTAGAAAAGTAATTCACGGGGAAACTATTAATAATAAAGAGGCAATAGCCAATCCCGAGGCTTTAAAGTATTTCGAGAATATTCCTCAGCTAAAATAATTAGCACAATTTTTATGCAGCATTGAGTGAAGTTCAATAAGCTTTTCAAAACTTTTATTATAACCTCCTCCTAAAACACCACATAAAGGAATATCTCTAGAATAAAAATTTTCGATTACTATTTTATCCCTTTTATTAATTCCTTCATCAGTAATTTTAAGTTTGCCTAATCGATCCTCAAAATGAATGTCAACTCCTGCTACGTAAAATACAAAATTATATTTATTTTTGTTTAGTTCTCTTAAATTTTTATGAAGAATATTTAAATATTCCTCATCCTCCATTTGATCTTTAAGCTCAATATCAATATCGCTTTTCGATTTTTTTGCTGGGTAATTAGAGGCGCAATGCATACTAAACGTTATTACGTCTTTATCATTTTTAAATATTTCTGAATTTCCATTACCCTGATGAACATCTAAATCAATAATGAGAATTTTTTTAGCGTAACCTTTATTTTTAAGATAATTAGCTGCAACTGCCACATCATTAAAAACACAATAACCTGCTCCACATTCAAAGGTAGCGTGGTGGCTACCTCCAGCAGTGTTACATGCAAGTTTTGAGTCTAAGGCTAATTTACTTGCTAAAACTGTTCCTCCAGTGGCAACAAAAGATCTTTTTACTACGCTGTCATTAATTGGAAATCCTATTTTCTTTTGAGCTTTGAGATCCAAAGTTTTATTCTTTATATGATTAATATATTCTATAGAGTGAGATGTTTTTAGAGTTTCAAAAGAGCATTCTTTTGGAATATGGAATTTTTTGACTACGCCTTTTTCTAACAAATGTTTAGCAAGTGCGCCAAATTTTTTAATGGGAAATTTATTATCATCATTTATTTTCGCAACGTAATCTGGATGATTTATTACAGGCAATTCCATAATGTTAACCTATACTGTAATATTATCTTTTTTAAAGAGGTCAAATGATAAAAAAATATAGATGGAAATGTAGAGTTTTGCTAATCAAAACTCCTGATTACAAAAACTTGAAGTATAAAAAAGCAAAAAAGCTTTACCAAAGAGATATTAAGCAATTTCATAAAAGGGTAATCAAATTGGTTCCTAAGAAAATTGGTAAAAATTTTTTAATTGAACTATTTGGTTTCGACGGTTCAAAAAAACAAACATTTAAGAATTTTGATAGTCAAAAAATTTTTAAGATAATTGATCAAATGCCAATGTCTAAAATTCTTAAAAATAAGAAAATTAAACCATTAAACTTATCTTTATTTTCTGATTATAATCCTAAAACTACTACTCATGGTTTAGGGTTCAAAGATAAAGAAAAAGCCTTGTACACAGTTAAAGCCATAAAAAATAGAGACCTAAAATATCAAGTAAATGTAATAGCAACTATGTTAGGAAGAGCGAAAAGACACCCATACAAAACTAAAAACATGAAAGACGCAATAAAAGTTTTTAGTTTATGGATGAAAAACTACAAAAAAAATAAAGTAATTAAATTTTAAGCAGTTTGTTCAAGGCAAACATCTTTAATAATAGGAACAGTAGTACAATCTAAACATTTGTTCTCTTTTACTAAACAACCTTCACCTACAATTTTGATATCAACAACTCTGTCACATTGTGAGCAAGTAACAGGAATTGTTAAACCACATTTTTTACAGCTATAAGTTTTCATATCTCAAGCCTAAATAATGTATATTTTATTTCAACTTTTATGTTTAATAGTGAAAATCATTATCACTAAAAATCCAGTAAAAAACTTTTAATGATAATCATTAGCAAAGATAAATAAGATTATCTTTCTATACACATTGCAATACCCATTCCACCACCAATACAAAGAGTTGCTAAGCCTTTTTTGACATCTCTTTTAATCATCTCATGAATGAGAGTTACTAGAATTCTTGTACCAGATGCACCAATAGGATGCCCTAAAGCTATCGCACCACCATTTACATTTACTTTTTCCTCAGGAATTGACAGTGTTTTTAATACTGCTAAACTTTGAGCAGCAAATGCCTCATTAATTTCAAAAAGATCTACATCCTTTACAGACCATCCTGCTAAATCTAGCGCTTTTTTGGACGAGGGAATAGGTCCTGTTCCCATTAAAGCTGGATCAACACCACAGCTGGCCCAAGATTTAATAACTACCAATTTTGACAAACCTCTTTTTTCTGCCTCATTCTCTGACATCAATGTAACTGCTGCAGCACCATCGTTAATTCCAGAAGCATTACCAGCTGTAACTGTTCCATCTTTTTTAAATACTGGCTTTAATCTTTTGAGAGCTTCTAAATTTATACCCTCTCTTGGATGTTCATCTTTTAAAAAATCAAATTCTGCTTTTTTTGATTTAATTTTAAAATTTATGATTTCATTCATAAATTTGTTTTCTTTTTGAGCTTTAATTGCTTTCTCTTGAGAATTTAAGGCAAATTTATCTTGTTCTTCTCTTGTAACTTGAAATTTTTCAGCAACGTTTTCTGCGGTGATACCCATATGATAGCCGTGAAAAGCATCCCATAAACCATCTTTAATCATGGTATCTGTTAATTCGGTATCCCCAAGTTTTTTTCCATCTCTAAGATGAATCGCGTGTGGTGCAAGAGACATACTTTCTTGGCCTCCAGCAATTACAATACTCGAGTCACCTGATTTGATACTTTGAAAACCAGATGAAACTGATCTAATTCCAGAGCCACAAACCTGATTAACAATATAAGCTGGTTTTTCTTTAGGGATTCCGGAATTTATAGAGGCTTGTCGAGCTGGATTTTGTCCCGTACCCCCAGTTAAAACTTGACCAAGGATTACTTCATCGACGTCTTCATTTTTCAGATTAGATTTTTTAATAGACTCTTTAATAACAGCTGAGCCTAATTGATGCCCAGGAACATTTTTTAGACTTTTGTTTAATGACCCAACAGCCGTTCTTACCGCTGATGTGACTATTACATTTTTCATTATTTATAATTTATATCTTTAAAAGCTATTTTCAATTAATTTTTTTTCTCATTAGCCCAATCATTATTCCTAATATTAAAAAAATATAAGTAGAATTACCAGTTGTAAAAAAACTGCCAGTACTCTTTAAAGGGAAGATTTCTACTATAAACAGAAAAATAAAAGGAATGATTAAGTTATTATTATTTAAATTTGATACATAAAAATATTTTCTGATAAATGTTAAATATAATGATGAGATAAATATTACCAAAACTGCCGTGAAGCCAACTAATCCAGTTTCAGTCAATATTTCCAAATAATAATTATGTGGATGCATATTACAAATAAAATTACTATTTTTATCTAAATTTTTGCGCTCATGACAATAAAACCTAAAATTTTTTATACCGCCCCCAATGTACTTATTCATCAACCACGTATCATAAAAAGATGAAAATTCTTTTAGGTATTGGGGAGTTTTTTCATCTTTAATATCTTGTTTAGTAACTGCTATCACCATCTTGACTATTTTATCTTGAAACCCTAAGAAATGAGTTCTTATTTCGTTATTAGAGTTATACAAAACTAAAAAAATTAGTGAAAAAATAAATATAAAAGGTATAAAAAATTTTCTAGTCTGCTTTTGAAAAATAGCGATTAAAGATACAGCCAATACAAACAGTAATAATGGCATTCTATTACCAGATAATATTAGGCCACAGACAAAAATTGAAAAAAATATTGGTATTAAATATTTAGAGAACTTTCTTGAAAAGTCTGAAAAGATAATTGGTAAAGTAAAAAATGAGAATAAGGAAAACCTCTGAATATATCCACCAGCAATTAATTCATCCCCGAAAGGACCCCCCAATCTTCTACCTCTGCCTATGGTTTCAAAACCAAAGATATCTTTACCATTAATGTATTGATAAAAAATATCAAAACAAACAAACAGAGAAGATATTAAACAGGTGATTAAAAAAAAATTTAAATTTATTTTTTCATTTTCAATTAAAAATCTTAAAACAAAATATAAAAAAAGATACTTTAAAAAAAAAACAGATTTTATTGTTGTTCCAAATTTTCCTCTATAAGAATAAAACTCATTGTAGTTAGTATAAAGACTATAGTCATTGTAGACCCCTGTTAAAACAATTAGTGTAAAAAAAGTAATGATAACCTTATCTAAAAAAAAATATTGTATGTTAAAAAAATTTTTCCAGTAAATAATTGAACATGATAGTATTAAAATTATTACATTAATATTTATTATCATATTTCCGGCAATAAAACTTATTGGCAGCAAAGATATTATGAGACTAAAGTAATTTGATTTAGTAATTTGAAAATTTGAAAGTAAATACATTTTTTTGAAATTATGATATTGGATTATAACATGAAATTTAATTAAAATATGTTATATATAGATATAATTTGCGCTTGTAGCTCAATTGGATAGAGCGCTTGGCTACGGACCAGGAGGTTCTGGGTTCAAATCCTAGCAAGCGCACCACTTATCAATAATACTATTATCAATTTATTATTTTCTAATTAATTGAATTAAATTATGAAAACTTGTACAGAGATAGATATTTTATGACTTTCAAAAAAATTAGGTCTCTTGTTGGAAGGTTATTTAGCGAAAAACAACAAATGATAATTATTTTATGGTTATCACAGTTTTTTTGGTATTTACGAAAGTATTTTTTAAGTGTTCAGATTGATTATCCCGATGAATTTTCTAAAAATTGGAACAAAATAAAAAAAATATCTTCACAAGACAAAGAAAGAAATTTCACCGTTTATCAACTTGTCAAACTCCACAATAAAATCTTTGAAGGTAAGCAAACAAATGTTATAGAGTTTGGTACTGACAGAGGGGCAGGTTTAACAACTATTTCTAAATTTATAAAAGAAGATACTAAAGTTTTCTCAGTTGACAGTTTTGGTTTATATGCAGAGGAAATTAAGAAAAGCGTCACCGAATATGATGAACATTACCATGGAAAATATAAGCCTTTTACTAAAAAAACTAGATTTAGAGATTTCTCTCATGAGCAAATGACTGAAAACTTAAATAAAATTTTAATCGAAAAAAATTCAAAATTACAAACTTTAGTAGGGTATTTTCCAAAGCTTAAAGATGAAGATATGAGTAAAATAAGTAATTTGAAATTTAGCTTTGTTCATTTAGACTTTGACCTTTATCAGTCAACTCTAGATACATTTAATTTTATAAAAGACAGACTTGAAAAAAATGCAATAATTTTATTTGATGATTATAATCTTTTTAATCAAGACGGTGTGAAAAAAGCAGTTAGAGATCTTAAAATAGATTTAGATAGAGGATTTCAGACATCCAGTGGGCAATTAATTCTTTTTAATTAATTTTTCGTAAATTAAATTCACAAAATGTAAACTAAAAATAATTTGCATTGGAAGGATATACAATTTGTACCTTGGAAGAATTGCAAAAGATGCATAAACAAGAACAAATAAGATCATTATTAAAGCTAAATAATTAAGCTGATGGTTTTTTTTATTATAAAAAGCAAGACCGAAAATAGATAAAAATGACACTACAAGATTAGGACCAATATGAAAAAAATTATAGTAGTTTTTTTGGGTTGAATTAAAATCGATAAAATAAAAAGATACTAATCTATTAACATAAAGTCTGAAATATTTTAATGGATCTTCAAAAATATATTTTTTGGCTTGATCTAGATAAACTTTATCCTCATTAATTCTAAAATATATGTTTTTTTCAATCTTTTCTAATTTTGATTGAAGCAACACTGACTCGTCTGTGTATTCACCTATTATAGCTTTTGGGTTACTATTTTGGTGAGCCTCTACTTTTGACAGTGGATTGTAGGCTTTCCATAAATTATAACCTAACCCAGAATGTATAATTAACTTATTAAAAGAAGTATAATTTCTTATTATGTATGGTGATAGGGTTAGAAGAAATACTAAAGATATAATTAAAAAGCTTTTTAATCTTAAGAACTTGAAAAATAATAAAAATAACATTGACATAATAAAAATTAAAATAAAGTCTCTACTAGTTAAAACAAGAAGACCAGAGACAATTCCTAAAATAAGTTCATTAATTTTATTTTGACTCAAAACTTTAATTACCATTAATGTGAATAGGGTAAATAAGAATAAATAAATAGAAACTGATGATATCTGACTAGGAGAATAGATAATTAAAGGAAATAAACAAAAAATTAAAGCTCCATAAAAAGCAATTTTTCTTTCAAACATTGTGCTTAAAATCTTTAAAAATAATATTGCAGTAAATGAGGATAAAAAAATTTGCGTTATAATTACGGAATTGACTAATTTACCCTCAATTCCAAAAAAAAATGTATGAAGGTAAATATAATAAGCATAAATTGGTGGCATCCATAGGTTAGGTAAAAAAAGATCATCAAAATTAATTAATGACAAAGTGTTATGAAAATATAGATTTTGTACCAAAATTAACCATTCATTTTCTAGTGATCTATCACCAAAAAAATAGGCCATTATAGATCTACTTAGTAGACTTAAAAAAAATATTAGCGTTACTAATATATTTTCTTTTTTATAAATATTATTTACGAAATCTTTTAATGAGTTCATTAATTATACTATTTGTAGAATATTTTTGCTTCCAATTTGGATAATGTTTTTTAAATTTTTTCATGCTTGAGATATACCAAATATGGTCTCCAACTCTATTATGTCTCAATATCTTTTTCTTAATTTTAATATTTGCAATTTTTTCAACATTATTTAAAGCTTCTAAAATTGAGCAGTTAGAAAATCTTCCTCCACCAGTATTATAAACTTCACCACACCTTGGTCTTTTGTAAAATTCCCAAAAGCAAGAAACTAAATCTAAACTGTGTATGTTATCTCTAACTTGTTTTCCTTTATAGCCAATCAAAGTATATTTTTTTTTGGTTAAAGCTGTCTTTACCAAAAAAGATAAAAAACCATGAAGTTTGGCACCTGAGTGATTTGGACCAGTTATACATCCAGCTCTAAAACAAGCTGTTTTTAAACCTACGTTTTTTCCATACTCTTGAACAATCAAATCAGCATAGGATTTTGAAACACCAAAAAAGCTATGAGTACAATTGTCGATAGCCATATTTTCATCAATGCCAGATTTATATTTATGGGAATTTTTTATTTCCCATCTATCTTTTTTTTCTATTAAAGGTAATTTATTTGGATTATCACCATAAACTTTGTTGGTGGACATAAATATAAAAGGCACTTCTGGACAGTACAATTTAGTAAGCTCTAGTAAATTAAGAGTACCCCTCGCATTAATTTCAAAGTCAATAAAAGGTTTATTCTTTGCCCAATCATGAGAAGGTTGTGCAGCAGCATGAATTATAACTTTTATTTTTTTTTTATATTTAATAAAAATTTTACTTAAAGCTTGGTAGTTTGTTATATCTAAATTTAAATGTTTGTAACTTTTTAATTCTCTTTTTAGTTTTTTTTTAATCCAAGTGATATCTCCATCTTTACCAAAAAAAAACTTTCTAGCATTATTATCTATTCCTAAAATATTAAAACCTTTTTTTGAAAAATAATGAGCAGACTCAGATCCAACCAAACCACAAGAACCTGTAATTAATGCTATATTCATTTGAAATATTTTAATATCGTTTTGTTATTAGCTAACCAATAATATATGTCTTTAATTATTTGATCTATATTTCTTTTAGGTTTCCAACTATAATTTTTAAATATTTTGCTGTTATCAGATACATAGTAAGGTACATCAAATATAGAAGTTTTTAAAACACTATTAATTCTTATTTTATTAGTTGTTAATTTTTGACATTTAAATGACAAGTCCTTTAATGATATTGAATTTTTCAACCCACCTCCGATATTAAAAGTTCTATTATAAATTTTTTTCATTCTAATTATTTGTAAATAAATTATCTCGCAAACATCATCTATATGTATTACATCTCTGACTTGATTTCCTTTACCACCAAAGCCTATATAGGATAATTTTTTTTTTAAAAGATGCTTAGCAACCCATAAAGAAACAAATCCTTGATCTTGTTTTCCAAATTGCCAAGGACCTGCTATTACTCCAAATCTATTAATCATAAATTGTAAATTTCTTTTAAAAAACATTTCTTTAATTAATTTTTCAGAAGCAAGTTTTGTAAAACCATAAAGCGAGCTAGCCGACTCGGTTTTAAAACTTTCATTAATTACCTTTTTTATCTTTATAGGCTTTTTCAAATTAGTGTTTGGAAAAATTTTTTTTAAATGATCTATCGAATATACTCTGCTAGAAGACAGAAATATTAAATTTGAATTATCTTTAATGCATTTTTTCAAAATATTAAAAGTTCCTACTAAATTTGTATTGAAAACCCTATCTGGAGATTTTCTTGAGGCCTCAATTGATGGTTCTGCGCAACAATCAATAATTAGATTAAATTTTTCTAATTTTTGAATTTTTTTATAATCCTCAATATTTATTCTAAAATTTCGTATTTTATTAGTTCTGAGTCTATTTCTATTAACCTTTGATCCACTTCTAGATAAATTATCTAATGAAAAAATTTTCACTTTTTTTATCTTTTTTTTTAAATAAATGGCAATATTTGAACCAACAAATCCGCACCCTCCTGTAATAAGTATTTTCATTAAGAAATAAATATCTTACTAATAAAGAAAAATAAACAAACTTATGCTATCGATAATAGTGCCAGTAAGAAATGAGTCTCAAAACTTAAGAGGGGTTTTTGAATATTTCTCAAACAATCTTAAAAATATTAATTTTGAAGTTCTTATAATTAATGACTTTAGTAAAGACGATACTTTTTACAAATCTGAAAATCTTTCGAGAGAATTTGAGAATTTTCGAGTTTTTAATAATAAAAAAAAAGGATTGGGAGGGGCTATCAATTTGGGAATCATTGAGGCAAAAGGAGAAAATTTAGCTATTATGATGGCTGACCAATCCGACGATATAAATGATTTAGTAAAGTACAATGATATTATTAACTCCAGTAACTATGATGCTGTTCTTGGTTCAAGATTTTTAAAAGAATCGAAAGTAAATGATTACCCTTTTCAAAAATTAATTTTAAATAGGATATTTAACTTCTTTGTAGGTTTAATTTTCTGGAATAGATATAATGATTATACAAATGCTTTCAAAATATATAAAAAAAAGAGTTTACTAGAAATTATGCCAATTATATCTGAAAGTTTTAATGTTTTTTTAGAAATTCCTTTGAAAATAATTTCCCGCAACTACAAATACAAGATTATTCCAATTAATTGGATGGGACGAAAAAAAGGTGAGTCTAAGTTCAAAATTAAGGAACTAAGATCAAAATATTTATTTACACTAATTTATTGCTTTATTGAAAAGATTTTATTAAATATAAAAAAATGAAAAAATTACTTAATCTTTCATTACAAAAGTCAGTTATACTATTTTTTATTTTTGTATTTTTTATTTTATTATTATTTACAATTGTTTTATAAGTAAACTAATATCATCAATACAAATCCTAATATAATTCTATATATTACAAAAAAATTTAAACTGAATTTTTTGACAAACTTTAAAAAATATTTAATAGTAATTAAAGAGAATAAAAACGAAAAAAAAATAGCTAGTATATTTAATATAGAAAAATCTATATTTGGCGAATTAATAATTTCTCTTATACCAAAAATACTCACTGCCCCTAAAGTTGGAATAGATAAAAGAAATGATATTTTTGCAGAGTCTAGTCTTTTGAAATTTAATAATCTTGCCGCAGTAATTGTAATACCAGATCTACTTACTCCAGGTATTAAAGAAAGTATTTGAAAAACACCTATAATAATTGCAGATTTAAAATTAAAATTATTCTCAATATCATTTTGAAGTTTAAATCTATCACTTATGTATAGAAGAAATCCAAACATTAATGTAGTGAATGCAATTATTTTTGTATTTCTTAACTCATCTATTAAATTGTAATTAATTAGAATGTAACCCGTAATCATTACAGGTATCGATGAAATAAAAATTTTTAAAAATAATAATTTATTTTCCACAAAGTTAAAAATTTCTTTATGAAAATGAGTTAGTATCGCGAAAAAGGAACCGATATGCAAACTCACATCAATCGCAAGACTTTGATCATTAAAATTTGAGTATTCTGAGACTAAAATTAAATGAGAGGAGGAACTAATAGGTATGAATTCAGTAATTCCTTGAATAATAGATAGAATCAATATTTCAAACATTACTTGAGAATTAAATGTGAAGGATGTTCTTTTAATGTCATTCGCGATTGCATAGCTGATATGCAAAAAAATACTTTAAAAATCAAGGAATATTCAAATATAGGTAACTAATATTGACCTTAAAATTCTTTGAATGTAGAAGTTTATTAATTAATTTGCCTATTTATGAAAAATAAAATGCTCCAGTTTGTTGATTTAAAACAAGAAACTCCAGAGAAAAGAAGTACATCTAAAAGAAAAGATGACTTTAACGAGATTTACAATGAATTTATAACCGATAAGGCCAAAGAACAATCAAGCAGATGTTCTCAGTGTGGAGTTCCTTTCTGTCAGATCCATTGTCCTTTAGGAAATAATATTCCTGACTGGCTTAAGCTTACAGCAGAAGGTAGGCTTAAAGAAGCATACGAGGTATCGCAAAGCACTAATAACATGCCAGAGGTGTGTGGAAGAATTTGCCCTCAAGACCGATTATGTGAGGGAAACTGTGTAATTGAACAATCAGGACATGGAACAGTAACGATTGGTTCGATAGAAAAATATATAAATGACACAGCTTGGGAAAAAGGTTGGGTAAAACCAATAAAATTAAAAAAAGAATTAAAACAATCTGTAGGAATAATCGGAGCAGGTCCTGCTGGCATGGCATGTGCAGAAGAACTAAGAAAATCCGGATATCAAGTTACGATTTATGACAGATACGACAGACCTGGTGGACTTTTAATTTATGGAATACCTAATTTTAAACTTGAAAAATTTGTAGTTGAGAGAAGGACAAAACTTTTAAAAGACAGCGGTATAAAATTTGTTCAAAATTTTGAGGTTGGAAAAGATAAAAGCCTTTATGAACTTAAAAAAATACATGATGCAATTTTAATTGCTACCGGAGTATATAAAGCCAGAGAAATCAATATTCCAGGACATAATTTAAAAAATATTTTTCCTGCTATGGATTTTTTGACTGCATCAAATAGAAAAGGATTAGGTGATAAAGTTGAACTTTTTGATAATGGCACACTAAATGCAGAGGGAAAAGATGTAGTTGTAATAGGCGGAGGTGATACCGCTATGGACTGTGTAAGAACATCTGTAAGACAAAAAGCTAAATCAGTAAAATGTTTATATCGAAGAGACAGAGAAAATATGCCTGGATCATCTAGAGAGGTTGGCAATGCAATAGAAGAGGGGGTCGAATTTGTGTGGTTGACAAGTCCTAAGAGTTTTATCGGTAATACAAAAGTTGAGGCAGTAGAGGTAAACAAAATGAAACTTGGCGAACCAGACTCTTCTGGAAGAAGAAGACCTGAGGTACAAACCGGATCTGATTACAAAATAAAAGCTGACCTTGTAATAAAATCTTTAGGATTTGATCCAGAGGATTTACCAAGATTATTTAATGCAAATGAACTTGCTGTTTCACAATGGGGAACAATTAAAATAAATTTAAAAACTATGGAAACAAATTTAGGGGGTGTGTTTGCTGCTGGCGATATAGTACGAGGTGCTTCACTAGTTGTTTGGGCCATAAGAGACGGTAGAGATGCAGCAGTGCAAATTGAAAAATACCTCCAAAGAAAAATAGATAATAATAAATCCTCGGTTGCAGCGTAAATGAATAACTATAAAAAGAATAGAATACTTTTAGAAAATACACACAACTACAAATCCGAAATGGAACATGATGCTTGCGGTGTAGGCCTAATAGCATCAACAAACGGAAAAAAGTCTAGGAGAGTAGTTGAGTATGGCATTGAAGCTCTTAAAGCAATTTGGCATAGAGGAGCAGTCGATGCTGATGGAAAATCTGGTGACGGAGCGGGAATACAAATAGAGATAGCACCAGATTTTTTTAAAGAAAAAATTTCAAATACTGGTCACACTTTAGACGAGGATAAAAGAATATGTGTTGGTATGGTTTTTCTTCCTAGAACAGATTATTCAGAGCAAGAAAAATGTAGAGAAATAATCGAATCCACTCTTTTGGAGGGTAACTATTATATTTATGGTTGGCGACAGGTCCCAATTAACCCTAGTGTCCTAGGTAAAACTGCTGATCAAAGTAGACCTGAAATAGCTCAAGTAATGTTTAAAAAGAATGAGGATTTAAAAACAAATGATCTGGAAAGAGATTTATTTGAAACTCGAAAAAAAATTGAAAAAGTAGCAAGAGAAAGCCAGATAAAAGATTTTTACATTTGTTCTTTCAGCTCAAGATCAATTGTTTATAAAGGCATGTTCTTAGCGGAGATGCTTTCAGAATTTTATCCTGATCTTAATGATAAAAAATTGACCTCTAGGTTTGCAGTTTTTCACCAAAGATATTCAACTAATACATTTCCAAGTTGGGATCTTGCACAACCTTTTAGAACTTTAGCGCATAATGGAGAAATAAACACACTTAAAGGAAATATTAATTGGATGAAAATTCATGAGCAAGACATGTCCAGTCCTTTGTTTAAAAACGTCAAAGACTTGAAACCAGTAATTAGAAGCTCATCTGACTCAGGTGCGCTTGATAATGTTTTTGAATTATTAGTTCATTCTGGCAAACTTGCTCCACTAATTAAATTAATGATGATTCCTGATGCCTGGTCAAAAAGAAGCAAAACTGTTCCTAAAAACCATCAAGATTTATTTAATTTTTTAAATAGTACAATCGAACCTTGGGACGGACCAGCAGCTATTTGTGCTACTGATGCAAAATGGGTATTAGCTTCATCAGATAGAAATGGATTAAGACCGTTAAGGTATACAATTACTTCAGACGACCTTTTTTTTGCAGGTTCTGAAACTGGAATGATAAAAATTCCTGAACAAAAAATTGTAGAGAAAGGTAAGTTAGGCCCAGGACAGATTATTGCGATTGATTTAAAAAAAGGAAAATTATTTAAGGATAAAGAAATTAAAGATTTGTTAGCCAAAGACTATAAAAAATATAGTAAACAGATTATTGATCTTGAAAAGAGAATTTCAAATGAAGATGAGAAACCAAATTTCACTAGTGAAGATTTGAGAAAGAGGCAGTACTTATCTGGACTTAGTATTGAAGATTTAGAATTAATCTTACATCCAATGGCCGAGGAAGGAAAAGAAGCTTCAGGTTCAATGGGTGACGACACACCTGTTGCTGTATTGTCGAGTCACTTTAGACCAGTTTCACATTACTTTAGACAAAACTTTAGCCAGGTAACAAATCCACCAATTGACTCTTTAAGAGAAAATAAAGTAATGAGTTTAAAAACTAGATTCGGAAACCTAGGCAATATATTAGATTTTGATAACCTTACTGAGGAGAACATTTACGTTTTAGATAGCCCTGTTTTAACCAACTCTCAATTCAAGAAATTTAAAAAATTTTTTTCAAAAAAAACAAAAGAAATTGATTGTACGTTTGATATTTCTTCATCTTTAAAAGACAGAATAGAAGCGATTAGAGAGGAAGCAGAAACGTCTGTAAGAGAAGGAAGTACATGCCTAGTTTTATCTGATAAAAATGTTAATAACCAAAAAGCAAGTATTCCAAGTATATTGACAGTTGGGGCAGTTCACTCACATTTAGTCAAGCATGGTCTTAGAGGATATTGCTCCTTGAATGTAGAATGCTCGGACGCTTTAGATACCCATTCTTTCGCCGTTCTAATTGGAGTTGGTGCTACAACAGTAAACCCATATCTAGCTATAGACAGTATTTACCAAAGGTTTGAAAAAAAATTATTTGGTAAATCTGACTTTGAGAGTTGTGTTTTGAAATTTAAAAAATCAATTGATGCTGGATTGCTTAAAATAATGTCTAAGATGGGAATATCTGTAATAAGCTCATATAGAGGAGGTTGTAATTTTGAAGCTGTTGGTCTGAGCAGAGCAATTGTATCAGACTATTTTCCCGGAATGTCATCAAGAATCTCAGGAATTGGAGTCATTGGAATTGAGAAAAAAATTAAAGAGCTTCATGCTAAGTTTAGCGCAAAAAACGTTTTTACTTTACCTATTGGGGGACTTTACAGATACAGAAAAAGCGGAGAAGATCATCAATATCAAGGAAGATTAATTCACTTACTTCAAAGCGCAGTTGGAAGTGGATCTTATGATCAATATAAAAAATATTCAACTGGAATACATAATCTTCCACCAATAAACATTAGGGATTTATTAGAGTTTAAAAAGTCAAAGGATGCAATAAGCATTGAACAAGTTGAACCGCTTGAAGAAATTTTAAAGAGATTTGGAAGCGGAAGCATGTCACACGGAGCTTTATCAGCTGAAGCACACGAGACATTAGCAATGGGCATGAATAGAATTAAAGGAGCCTCTTGTAGTGGTGAGGGAGGAGAAGACGCAAAACGATTTAAAGTGCTTCCTAATGGTGATAGCGCAAATTCAAGAGTAAAACAAATCGCATCAGCAAGATTTGGGGTTACAGTAGATTATCTAAATAACGCAAATGAAATAGAAATTAAAATTGCCCAGGGTGCAAAACCAGGTGAAGGAGGACAGCTTCCAGGTTTCAAGGTGACAAAGGAAATAGCTAGATTGAGACATTCAACTCCAGGAGTTACTTTAATTTCTCCTCCTCCTCATCATGATATTTACTCAATTGAGGACCTAGCTCAATTAATTTATGATTTAAAACAAATAAATCCTAAAGCAAGAGTAGGAGTAAAACTTGTCGCCTCAACTGGAATAGGCACGATTGCAGCTGGAGTGGCAAAAGCTAAGGCAGATATTATTCTAATTTCTGGTCATTCTGGAGGAACTGGAGCTAGCCCACAAACAAGTATAAAGTA
Organism: uncultured Pelagibacteraceae bacterium; assembly: GCA_902630915.1. The sequence goes on from CACOWD010000001.1 coordinate 57,291, forward strand.
TGCAGGAATTCCGTGGGAAATGGGTTTAACAGAAGCCAATCAAATCCTTACTTTAAATAATTTAAGACACAATGTTACACTTAGAACTGATGGTGGTTTGAAAACAGGTAGAGATGTAGTGATCGCAGCTATGATGGGTGCAGAAGAATATGGTATGGGTACTTCCTCTTTAGTTGCAATGGGATGCATAATGGTAAGACAGTGCCACTCAAACACCTGCCCGGTAGGTGTATGCAGCCAAGACCCATCACTTAGAGAAAAATTCACTGGTACGCCTGAAAAAGTTGAAAATCTATTTAAATTTGTTGCAACTGAAGTTAGGGAAATCTTAGCTTCATTAGGATTTAAATCCATAAATGAAATTATTGGTCGTACCGATTTACTATCACAAGTTAATAAGGGAGCCTCAAATTTAGATGATCTCGATCTAAACCCCTTATTGGTTCAAGCAGACCCAGGTGAAAACTTAAGGTACTGCAAAGATAATCATATAAACAAAGTACCTGAAACTTTAGATGAAAAAATATGGTCTGATATTAAAGATAAGATTAATCCTTTTAACGAAAATAATTTTGAATACGATATTGAAAATACATCTAGATCTGTGGGTACTAGACTTTCACACTATGTTTATAAAAAATTTGGTAATGAAAAACTTAAAGATAATACAATAAATATTAAATTAAAAGGTTCAGCTGGGCAATCCTTAGGCGCGTTTTTGACGAAGGGCATAAGCCTTATGGTCGAGGGTGATTGTAATGATTATGTGGGTAAAGGTTTATCTGGAGGAGAAATAACTGTTAAAACCTCAAGTAATAGTAAATTAGCTGCAGATCAAAATACAATTATTGGTAACACAGTTCTATATGGCGCAACCTCTGGGAAACTGTATGCTTCTGGACAAGCCGGAGAAAGATTTGCAGTAAGAAACTCAGGAAGTTTTGCGATAATAGAAGGTTGTGGAGCTCATGGATGTGAATACATGACTGGAGGTACTACAATTATATTAGGAGCAGTTGGAGATAATTTTGGAGCTGGCATGACTGGTGGAATGGCTTTTATTTACGATGAAAAAAAAGAGTTTGAAAATTTTGCAAATCCTGCGTCAATCATTTGGCAACCCGTAGAAACAGATTTTTGGAAAAAATTCTTAGAGGAAAGTATAAAAGATTTTGTACATAAAACTGCTTCTAAAAAAGCATCGAAAATACTTGAAAACTTTAAAACTGAAATTAAAAATTTTAAACAAGTGTGTCCAATAGAAATGCTTGATAAATTAGATAATCCTATTACTCTGAAATCCCATAGTAAGAAAGCAGGATGAGCAAACTTAAAATCTTTTGCTTTGGTTTTGGCCAAGTCGCAGAAAATTTCATTAATAAGTTAATTAATGAAAAAAAAGATTTTGAATTAAGTGTTACTTCTAGACAGGAAACTCATCAGATAGAGTTTAATAATATTAAAATAAATTCATACCAATTTACTGAAGACAAGTATGATAACTCTATAAAAAAAAAAATAGAGGAAGCAGATTACATTTTAGTTTCTATTCCGCCTATTGATGGTAGAGATATTGTAACAAATTACGTTGATAAAAATTTTAAAAAAATAATAAATTGTAAATGGATTACATATTTATCAGCAACTAGTGTGTACGGGGATCATAAAGGTGATTGGGTTAATGAAGATAGCGCTACTCACCCTACCTCAGATAATGGAATAAGTAGATTAGAAGCAGAAAAAAACTGGATAAGATTATCGAATAAAAAAAATTATCCGCTTCAAATTTTTAGATTAGCCGGGATATATTCAAATGAGTTTAATATTTTGAAAAGACTAAAAACTGGCAAAGTACAAATTGTAGATAAAAAAAATCACTTTTTTTCAAGAATTCACGTTGAGGATATAGCCAACGTTTTATTTAAGTCACTTGATAATTTTAAAAATAATGAAATTTATAATATTTGTGATGATAAACCTGCCTCGCAAATTGAAGTGGCAGCATACGGGGCAAAATTACTAAAACTAGAGAAACCTAATTCAGTTAAACTCGAGGAAGTTGAAAGCGAAATGTTAAGAAATTTTTATAAAGACTCAAAAAAAGTAGATAATAAAAAGATGAAAGAATTTTTTAATCACAAATTGAAGTACCCAACTTATGTTGAAGGACTAAATTATATTTTTAACAACTCTTTTTAATTCTTTAATTATTTTTTTTAAGGGAACTTGATTTGATAAACTATGGTCCCCGTTCTTAATTACCACTAACTTCTTTCGTGCATTTGGAAACACCGAAAGAACTTTTCTTGAAAAGGATACCGGCACAACTTCATCTTTACTGCCATGAACCATTGTTACATTAATTCTAGATCTTATTTTTTTAGATAAGATCTTATTTTTTCTTCCATCTTTAATCAGCTGAAATGTAATAGGATATTCATATTGACCATTTTTAATAAGACTCAATCCTTTAGTAATAATTTCATTTTTAATTTTTTTTGGGAATTTTTTCCACATTAATCTTTCAAGAAATTCAGGAGCTGAACCTATACCAACAAAACCTGAAATTTGATTTTTAAAATATTTAAATTGATTTAAAGAAATCCATGCACCCATGCTAGAACCAACAAGTATAAATTTATTTTTTTTAACAATTTTTTTTATTGAATTCTTAGCATCGTTAGACCATTTGGAAATATTTCCCTCTGTAAATTTACCCGATGACTTACCGTGTCCTGAATACTCAATAGCTAAAAAACCTAATTTATTTTTTACAGCATATTTTTTAAAGGCTTGAGGTTTTTCTCCATCAATATCGGACATAAAACCAGGGAGAAAAACAATATAGAGATTTTTTTTATAATAATTGTCTATAAATCTAAGTTTTTTTGTCTTTGAAATTTTTAAGTATTTGAATTTTTTCATATAAGAATATTTTAGTGCTATTATATAACAAATAACATGACTACTAAAATAAACGTTTTGCAAGTAATCCCAAAACTTGGCTATGGTGGGGCAGAAACAGGCTGTTATGATTTGGCACATTATTTAGCAGAACAAGAATGCGGTTCATTTATAGCTACTTCGGGAGGAGATTTATTAAAATTTGTAAGAAAAAATAAAGTAGGTATTTTTAAAATTCCAGTACACTCAAAGAATCCACTATTAATTTTTATTAATTCAATAATTATTACATTTTTAATTTTAATTAAAAAAATTAACATTGTCCATGCTAGAAGTAGAGCTCCTGCATGGTCATGTTATTTTGCTTGTCTTTTTACAAATACAATTTTTGTCACAACTTTTCATGGAACATATAATTTTAAAGGTAAACTTAAAAAGTTTTATAATAGTGTGATGCTGAAATCAAAATTAACTATTGCAGGATCTAATTTCATATTTAGTCACATAAATGAAAATTATAATGAGTACTTAAACAAGAAAAAAAAGCTTAGAGTTATATTTAGAGGTATCAATGTTGATTATTTTAATCAAAAAAATATTTCAATATTGAAACAAGAAAAATTGAAAAAAGAGTGGGGTTTAGAGCCAAATAAATTTAATATTTTAATGCCAGGAAGATTAACATACTGGAAAGGTCAAGAAAAATTTATTGAAGCATTAAATATTTTGGCTGAAGATTATAATATCACTAATTTTCAAGCGATTTTACTTGGTTCAGATCAAGGTAGAAAAGTGTATTCTAAAAAACTATACAGTTTGGTTGAGAGATATAGTCTGACTAAAAAAATCAAATTTATTAATCATTGTAAAGAAATGCCTTTGGCCTATTCGTTGGCAGATGTAGTTATTTCAGCATCAATTGAGCCAGAAGCATTTGGACGAGTAGCTGTGGAGTCTCAATCAATGTGTAAACCAATTATTGCAAGTAATATCGGTGGATCTAAAGAAACAATTTTGAATAAAAAATCTGGATTTTTATATAAACATGATGATCCGAGGGAACTTGCTAAATGTATAAATACTGTTATTCAATTGGGTCAAGAAGAGTTGAAATTAATGGGAAACGAGGGTAGAAAAAACATAACAAAAAAATTTGATGTTGAAGTAATGTGTGACTCAAACTTAAGAGAATATAGAAAATTATTAAAAAATTAATGCCTCAAATTCAATTATTAGACGGAAAAAAAATCTCCTTTGTAAAATCAATTACTGGTTTTGAACTATCAAAGAAAATTGGTAAATCTTTAGAAAAGTTAGCTCTAATTATGGAAGTGGATGGGGAATTAAAAGATTTAAGCCATCAAATTACAAAAGACTCAAAAGTAAGAATAATTACACCAAAGGATAAAGAAGGCTTAGAGGTGATTAGACATGACGCTGCACATATAATGGCAATGGCCGTTCAAGAATTATTTCCGGGAACTCAAGTTACTATTGGCCCTGTTATTGAAAATGGATTTTATTATGATTTTGCTAGAAAAGAACCTTTTACAAACGATGACTTAAAAAAGATTGAAAAAAGAATGTCTGAAATAATTGATCGAGATGTGAAAACCAAGAGAGAAATTTGGAAAAGAGATACAGCTATAGAACATTTTTTAAAAATTGGTGAAAAATATAAAGCAGAAATCATTGAAAGCATTCCCAAAAATGAGGAGTTATCTGTATATCATCATGGTGATACTTGGCATGATTTATGTAGAGGTCCACATTTAGCCTCTTCAGGCAAAATTGGCAAAGCCTTTAAACTAACAAAAGTATCAGGTGCATACTGGAGAGGAGATTCTAATAATGAAATGTTACAAAGAATCTATGGAACATGTTGGAGTTCGAAAAAAGATTTAGATGACTATTTACATCGTTTAGAAGAGGCTGAAAAAAGAGATCATCGAAAACTTGGAAGAGAAATGGATCTATTTCATTTTAGAGAAGAAAGTCCTGGCTCAGTCTTTTGGCACGAAAAAGGCTGGTTGTTATTTCAAAGACTAGTAGAGTATATGAGAATGAAGCAGAGATTAGCTGGGTATAAAGAAATTAATACTCCTGAGCTTTTAGATAAAACTTTGTGGGAAAAGTCAGGTCATTGGGAAAAGTTTGGCGAACATATGTTTACCTCTGAAACGCCTGATGAAAAAACTTTTGCGGTTAAACCAATGAATTGTCCTGGTTGCGTTCAAGTATTCAATCAAGGGTTAAAAAGCTACAGGGATTTACCGCTTAAGCTCTCAGAATTTGGAAAAGTTCATAGATATGAACCATCTGGAGCATTGCATGGTTTATTAAGAGTAAGAGCTTTTACCCAAGATGATGCTCACATTTTTTGCACTGAAGATCAAATTACAGAAGAATCTTTATCGGTTACGAATTTAATTTTAGAAATTTATAAAGATTTGGGATTTGAAGATGTAATTTTAAAATATTCTGATAGACCAGAAAAAAGAGTGGGAGAGGACAGTGTTTGGGACAAATCTGAATCTGCATTGATAACTGCAATTAAAAAAACTAAACTTAAATACACAATAAACAAAGGTGAAGGTGCTTTTTATGGACCAAAAATTGAATTCGTTTTGAGAGATGCGATTGGCAGAGATTGGCAATGTGGGACTCTTCAAGTAGATCTAAATTTACCAAAAAGATTAGGAGCGTCATACGTAGCCAAAGATGGGACAAAAAAAGTACCAGTAATGTTACATAGAGCTTTATTTGGTTCTTTAGAAAGATTTATAGGAATATTAATTGAAAACTATGCTGGCAAATTACCTTTTTGGTTATCTCCAGCACAAGCAGTAGTATGTCCAATTGCAGAAGAGAGCAATAATTATGTTAAAAAGTTATTTGAAGATTTGTTTAAAGAAGGTATAAAATGTGAAATGGATTTAAGAAATGAAAAAATAAATTACAAAGTGAGAGAACATTCTCTTGCAAAAATTCCATATATTGCGGTGTGTGGAAAAAAAGAAGTTTCTGAAAATACTGTTACAGTCAGACAACTAGGCTCAGAAAAACAACAAGTGATGAAGAGAGAAGAATTTATAAAAAATATGCTAGATCTAAATAAGTTGCCTTTAAACTAAGTGTCAAACTCTAAGCCAAATTATTTTCAAAGAAGAACAAAGCCTCAAGGTCCGAGAGCAAACGAACGTATAAGAGCTTTAGATGTCCAGGTCATTGGTAGTGACGGAGCAAATATAGGAGTTATTCCATTAAAAAAAGCTATAGAGTTAGCTAAGCAAGAGGAATTAGATTTAATCGAGATATCACCAAATACAAATCCTCCAGTTTGTAAAATTATGGATATGGGTAAGTATAAATATGATTTACAAAAAAAAGCTAATCAAGCTAAGAAAAAACAAAAAACTGTTTCTTTAAAAGAAATTAAATTAAGACCAGGAACAGAAACTCACGACTATAATTTTAAAATTAAAAATGCAAAGAAATTTATTAGCAAAGGAGATAAAGTAAAATTTACTGTAAAGTTCAAAGGTCGTGAGATGCAACATACTCAATTAGGTAAGGAACTGATGAATAAAATTATAGATGAAACTAAAGATATAGCTAAAGTCGAAAGCCATCCTAAATTCGAGGGCAAACAAATGGTTATGATCATTCAACCCATTTAAATCAATAATATTAGCGACTTGCTATGACAGGATATTGATTATATAAGACCGAAATATTTATGCCAAAACTTAAAACAAAAAGCTCAGCCAAAAAAAGATTTAGATTTACAGCTACCGGTAAGATTAAAATGCCACAAGCTGGGAAAAGACACGGTATGATAAAGAGATCAAATTCTCAAATTCGAAAGCAAAGAGGCACTACGATAATGACAAAACAGGACACAAAAATTGTTAAATCGTATATGCCATATAATTTAAGGGGATAATATGGCTAGAACAAAACGTGGAGTTATAAGTAGAGCAAAACATAAAAAAGTTTTAAAATTTGTAAAAGGTCAATTCGGAAGACGTAAAAATACTATCAGAATAGCTCGTCAAGCTATGGAAAAAGCAATGCAATACGCTTATCGTGATAGGAAAGCAAAAAAAAGAGAGTTTAGATCTTTGTGGATACAAAGAATCAATGCCGGAGTGAGAGCTGAAGGATTGACTTATGCAAAATTTATCAATGGTTTAGCTAAATCTAAAATTAAATTAGATAGAAAAGTTTTAGCAGAACTAGCTTACAATAATCCAGAAGTCTTTAAATCAGTAGTAAAAAAGGTTCAATCCTCCCTTGGATAAAAGGGTCTTTGATTTAACGCAAACTTTAATATAAAAAATCAATTACCCGATGAGTGATTTAGATAAAATAAATTCTATTTTTAACGCAAAAATTGATTCTGTTAAAAATAAGGAAGATCTACAAAATTTAAAAACAGAATTTTTTGGAAAAAATGGGCAAATCACACAGCAATTCAAAACACTAGGCACGCTGGAACCTGACAAGAGAAAAGATTTTGCTTCAAATTTAAATAAAATTAAAGATGATTTATCTAATCAGATAGAAGAGAAAAGATTTGAAATAGAGAATGCAGAAATTAGTGATAAATTAAAAAATGAAAAAGTTGATGTAACTTTACCGATCCGACCATATCAGCAAGGAAAAATTCATCCAGTATCTCAAGTCATAGATGAAATTTCCTCTATTTTTTCTGAAATTGGTTTTACTGTTGCAGAAGGCCCGGATGTTGAAACTGAGTATAATAATTTTACAGCATTAAATACACCAGAGGATCATCCAGCCAGGGATATGCATGACACATTTTATTTAGAAAAAAATAAAAAACTTCTTTTGAGAACACATACTTCTCCAGTCCAAATTAGAGCAATGCTTGATGGAAAACCACCATTTAAAATAATTGTTCCTGGAAGAACTTATAGATGTGATAGTGATCAAACTCATGCTCCAATGTTTCATCAATTAGAAGGTCTTCACATTGATAAAAATATTACTATGGGTCATCTTAAGGGATGCTTAGATTATTTTATTAAAGAATTTTTTGAAGTCAAAAATGTTAATATGAGATTCAGACCTAGTCATTTCCCATTCACAGAACCATCTGCTGAAGTAGACATTGGATATAGAATTGAGAATAAAAAAATTGTAATTGGTGAAGGCAATAAGTGGTTAGAAATATTAGGTTGCGGAATGGTTCATCCCAATGTTCTAAAAAATGCTAAAGTTGATCCAAAAAAATATCAAGGATTTGCATTTGGGATGGGCATTGATCGTTTGGCCATGTTAAAATATGGAATTAACGATTTGAGAGCTTTTTTTGAAACAGATTATAGATGGTTAAATCATTTTGGTTTTGACCCTTTAGATGTGCCAACAAATTATAGAGGATTAAGCAAATGATTATTTCACTTCCATGGTTAAAAGAGCATTTAAAAACTAATGCAAATGAAAACGAAATTATAAACAAACTCACCAATATCGGTTTAGAGGTTGAAAGTGTAAAAGAAAACTTTGGAGAGCTAAGTAAATTTAAAATAGCTAAAATTATTAAAGCTGAGAAACATCCTAATGCAGATAAATTGAAAGTGTGCGATGTAAACATTGGCGGAAAAGAAACTTTAAAAGTTGTATGTGGAGCACTTAATGCTAGAGATGGTCTCGTAACTATTTACGCTCCACCAGGGGCTATAATACCCAAAACAAAGTTCCAATTAAAAATTGCCAAAATAAGAGGTGTCGAGTCTCGTGGTATGTTGTGTTCTGAGAGCGAACTAAATTTATCAGATGAGAGCGATGGAATAATAGAATTAGATGATAAGGAAAAAGAAGTAGGAAAAAGTTACTTTAAAAGTAAATCAGAAAAAGCAATCAATATTGCAATTACACCAAATAGACCAGACTGTTTAGGTATAAGAGGTATTGCAAGAGATTTGTCCTCTACTGGAATAGGTAAATTAATAATTTCAAAAAGAAAAAAGATAAAACATAGATCCAAGCATCAAGTTAAGATCTCGATTACTAAAGATAAGCATCAAGGGTGTCTCACGTTTGGAAGTTGTTATATTAAAAATATAGTTAACAAAGAGAGTCCAGAATGGTTAAAAAACAAACTTCATGTTCTTGGCTTAAAACCAATCTCTGCTGTTGTTGATATCACTAATTATGTGATGTTTGATTTGAACCGTCCATTGCATGCTTATGATGCAGATAAAATTGACAGAGAGATAATTGTAAGAGACTCAAAAGAAGGTGAAGAGTTTGAAGCATTAGATAATAAGAAATATAAACTTAAAAAAGGCATGTGTGTTATTACCGATAAGTCTGGTGTTTTGGGCCTTGGTGGAATTATTGGAGGAACAAAAACTTCGACAGAATTTGATACCAAAAATATTTTACTTGAATCTGCATATTTTTTACCAACCTCCATTAGAAAAACATCACGAGAATTAGCAATTAATACTGATGCAAAATACAGATTTGAAAGGGGTATCGACCCCAACTCTGTTTCAGAGGGCCTACAAGTTGCTACCGATTTAATATTGAAGATATGTGGAGGGGAAGCTAGTAAATTTACAATTACCGGAAAAAATTCTCAAAAAAGTAAAATTATAAATTTTGATATTGATAATTTTGAAAATTTAATTGGTATACCAATGTCTCTTAATGAGGCACAAAAAATTCTGATTTCATTAGGTTTCATTTGCAAAAAAGGAAAAAAAGATCTTAAGGTAGAAATTCCCTCATGGAGACCAGATATTAATCAAGATGTGGACATAATTGAGGAACTTATTAGAATAAAAGGTTTCAAAAATATAAAACTAGTCGCCCCTGAGAGAATTAGAGTAAGTGAAACTTTAAATTTCAAACAAAAGCTATTTCATTTGTCACAAAGATCTCTTGCATCAAAAGGATTTCTTGAGTCGGTTACCTGGTCATTTACTGACTCTAAAATTGATAGAGAATTTTCAAAAGGTGAAAAGGAAATTCCAATTTTTAATCCTATTTCCTCTGACCTTGATGTTTTGAGAAGGTCAATCTTTTCAAATCTTTCACTTTACCTGAAAAAAAACCAAGATAGAGGTTATGAAGATGTATCTCTATTTGAAATAGGACCAGTATTTTTCGGAAAAAATCCTGGAGAACAACAAATTGTAGTTGGCGCTTTAAAGTCAGGGAAAGTAAATAGAAAAAGCTGGATTGAAAAGGAGAGAAATATAGATGTGTTTGATATAAAAAGTGATGTAGTCAAAACTTTAATTGAACTTGGACTATCTAAGAAAGATCTTTTCATAAGTGATAATACGAAACAGTGTTACCATCCAGGAAGATCTGGCTCTATAAATTTGAAATCAGAAAAAGGACCTCACCTTGCTTACTTTGGAGAATTACATCCTGCCATAATAAAAAAATTAGATTTTAAAGAACCAAATATTTATGGATTAGAAATTTTTTTAAAGAATATACCCGAACCCAATAAAAAGATAAGACTAATCAAAAGAAGCTTTCAATCTTCAGATTTTCAAAAATCTCAAAGAGATTTTGCCTTTGTAATTGATAAAATTTTTAAAATTGGGTTGTTAGAAAAGATTATTAAAGAAATAGATGAATCGCTTATTCAAGAAGTAACAACTTTTGATGTTTACGAGGGTGAAAATATTCCGAGAGATAAAAAATCAGTTGCAATTAATGTTACTTTACAGTCTCTAAATAAAACTTTGAGTGAAAAAGATATAGATCAGATTAGTAAAAAAATTATTGATGTAGTTAAAGAAAAAACAGGCGCTACAATTAGGTCCTAATGTCAGAAATAAAAAGAATACGTAATTTTTCTATAATTGCGCATATTGATCACGGTAAATCTACTATAGCAGATAGAATAATCCATAAGTGTGGAGGTTTGACAGACAGAGAAATGAAACAACAAGTTTTAGACTCAATGGATATAGAAAGAGAGCGAGGAATTACAATAAAGGCTCAAACAGTAAAACTTGATTATAAAAGTAAAGACGGCCAAAGTTACAAACTTAATATAATCGACACACCTGGACATGTTGATTTTGGATATGAAGTAAGCAGATCACTATCTGCATGCGAAGGCTCGCTTTTAATAGTTGATAGTACCCAAGGGGTAGAAGCTCAAACTTTAGCCAACGTTTACCAAGCTCTTGAGATAAATCATGAGGTAATACCTGTATTGAACAAAATTGATTTACCTGCTTCAGACATAGAAAAAACAAAAAAAGAAATAGAAGACGTAGTTGGAATTGAAACTACAAATGCGATTTCTTGCTCAGGAAAAACTGGCGAAGGAATTGATGATATTTTAGAGGCAATAATAAATAAGTTACCCCCGCCAAAGGGTATTTCTAACGAAAAACTTAAATGTTTATTAGTTGACAGTTGGTATGACAGCTATCTGGGAGTAGTTATTTTAGTTCGCGTAATTAACGGTAAATTAAAAAAGGGCATGAAGATAAAATTAATGTCTAATAATCAAGAGCATCTATTAGAAAAAGTAGGAGTTTTTACTCCTAAACCGACCGATATAGACGAACTTAACTCAGGAGAAATTGGATTTATAATTACTGGCATAAAATCTCTGTCAGAAACAAAAGTTGGCGACACAATATGCGATGCTAACGATCCAATTAATGATCCTCTACCTGGATTCAAGCCAAGTAAGCCAGTTGTATTTTGTGGTTTGTTTCCAGTCGATAGCTCAGAATACCAAAAATTAAAAGATGGATTAGCTAAACTTAAACTAAATGATGCGAGTTTTTCATATGAACCCGAGTCTTCAAGTGCTTTAGGTCTTGGGTTTAGATGTGGTTTTTTAGGTCTTTTACATCTTGAGATAATAACAGAAAGGCTTGAGAGAGAATTTGATGTAAGCTTAATTACAACTACTCCAGGGGTTATTTATAAAGTTCATACGATTACAAGTAAAATTTTGGATTTACAAAATCCTACAAACATGCCTGATCCTTCTCAGATTGAAAAAATTGAGGAGCCTTGGATTAAATCCACGATTATAACCCCAGATGAATACTTAGGTTCAATCATAAAGATTTGCCAAGATAAAAGAGGGGTTCAGACAAATCTATCTTACTCTGGAAACAGAGCAGTATTATCATATGATTTACCACTTAATGAGGTGGTATTTGATTTTAACGATAGATTAAAATCTGTTTCGAGTGGTTATGCAAGCTTTGATTATGAAATCTCTGGTTATAGAGAAGGCGATCTAGTTAAGTTAGGGATTCTAGTAAACTCAGAGCCTGTGGATGCTTTAGCGATGATTATTCATAAAGACTTTGCTCAAAAAACTGGGAGACAAGTCTGTGAAAAATTAAAACATTTAATCCCAAGACATAATTTTATGATACCAGTACAGGCCGCTATTGGTGGAAAAATAGTTGCAAGGGAGTCTATTAAAGGATTTAAAAAAGATGTCCTCACAAAAATTCATGGAGGTGGAGCAACTGACAGAAAAAGAAAACTTTTAGAGAAACAAAAAAAAGGTAAAGCTAGATCAAAACAGTTTGGAAAAGTTGAGATCCCACAAGAAGCATTCATTGGAGTTTTAAAAATTAATAAAGAGTCTTAATGAAAAAAAAATTATTTATTTTTACAAATGAAAGCATTTTGTTAAAAGATGGAAAATTTTTTTGCGATAATATTGATATTAAATCTAGCCCAGAAGGATTAAATAAAAAATTTGAAGTAAATCTTTTTGGAAGAAAATCCTCTAAAAAAAGATCACACGAAATAAAATTAAAAAAAATAAAAATTTTCTCTAGTATATTTTCTTACTTATCAGAGGTAATAAAATCTACAAAAATTGAAGATACAAAGTTTTTAGTTATCTCCATTTCCCCTTATACTTTTTTTATTTGCCTATTTCTTAGACTTTATGGAAAAACCCCGATAGTTTATTTAAGAAGCGACGGTTACGGTGAGTACCAAGCTATTCTTGGAAGTTTAGGAAAACTAATTTACCATCTAATGTTTAGTTTAACTTCATTGATTTCTAATCTAATTAGTTGTAGAAAATATATATTAAGAGGCAAGAAAGGAAAAGTTGTTTATCCATCTCAACTTGACTCTGTTTGGTTAAGGAAGCCCAAGAACCTAGAATTTAATAACTTTAAACTTTTATATGTTGGAAGAATACGAGTAGAAAAAGGTATTTTCTCACTTGCCGATTTGATTAAAAACAAAAGAAATATTTCTTTGACTATAGTAGGAGCAGAAAAAAATACTACTTACAGAATTAATCAAAGCAATATTAATATCCAATTAAATCAGAGTAATAAAGCAAGGCTTATAAAATATTATGATGATCATGATATTTTTGTTTTACCCTCATTTACAGAAGGTCACCCTATGGTTTTATTAGAAGCGTTAGCTAGAAGAAAGCCGGTAATTATTTTTAAAGAAATTGAACATGTAATAGGTGATAAAAAAGGTATTTTTGTTGCTAAGCGAAATTTTCTAAATTTTTTTGGCACACTTAATCAAATTAAGAAAAATTATAAAAAAATTCAAAAAGATTTGATGAAAAACAAACTTCCTACATACAAAGAGTTCATTGAAGAGTTTGTAAAAGCTATCGATGACTTTAAATAGGAGAGGTGGCCGAGTGGTTGAAGGCGCACGCTTGGAAAGCGTGTAAACGGGAAACCGTTTCGAGGGTTCGAATCCCTCTCTCTCCGCCATTTTTTTAGCCCAAAACGGAATACTTAAGTTTTATGAATATTTGAGTATATCTGTTAAAAAATAAAAGATTATGCGTATTTTAAAACTAGTAATAATTTTTATCTATTTAAATTCACTTAAGCAGTTATATGCTGCCGATGTCGAAATTTCTGGAACGCAAGCAACTAGAGAAGATCTTCAAGCAAGCTCAACACTAACTATAAGTGGTACGCTCGATGGTGATTTAAATAATATTGTTCGAGGATATATTGCTGCTGGAAATGAAATTGATAATGCTACAGTGGTTGTCGAGTCAGGTGGAGTTATTCAAGGTAAAAGCAACGCTATAATGGGGAGAGAGACAAGTGGTTTGACTGTGACCAACTCCGGAACCATTGAAGCGACTTCATCAAAAGCAATTCAACTACAAGACTCTCAAAATGCTACTATTACAAATAAATCCGGAGGTTTAATATTTGCCGATACAAATGCAATTGTACAACAATCTGTAGGGACTGAGGATGCTACCGGTGCAACAATTACTAATGCAGGTACAATTTATAGTGTGGAGAATAGGGCTATATATTTTTATGATGGAGCAACAGATGCAACTTTTACAAATGAGTCTGGTGGTATTATTTATAACACATCAACATTTGCAACAGTACAAATAGATACAAATTCAACATTAATTAACAGCGGAACTATAGATAATAGAAACAGCCCTTCCAATGCAGGTATAGCAATAGTAGGTAACAACAACACTGTTACACTTAAAGATAAAAGTATTTTAGTTGGTAAAATTGATGGGGGAACAACAACTGGAAATACGTTAAAATTTCAACATGGTGTTGGTCAAGGTTACTTTTATGAAACTGCAGGTAGCTTTACTTTACAAGATTTAGATGGCAACCAAGTAGTTAAAGGATCAGCAGGATCAGTAGGCCAAGGAGGAAGTGAGACGTTAGATGAACTATTATCTTATAAGTCACTAAACATAAGACAATTTTTAAACAGATACAAAGACTCAGAAAATTTATATGACGGTAATGGCTGGGGAGAAACTTATACCTCTTTTTTAAATCGAGAGGGTCATGCTACAAATTTGGCCTTGGAGTACGATTTATTTAATGTGGGAGCCAATTTAATTTCACCTTTAGAAAATTCAGATTTTATTCTTGCTTTTGAAGCTGGAGTTCAAGATTTTGAAGCAGAGCATAAAATTACATATCAAAATATTTCTATTGGATTGCATCTTCCAAGTAATAAATATCTTTTAGACTTAGACTCTTTTATTTTAGGTGGAATTACTTTAAAAGAGAGTGAGAGAACAATTTTAACGAACACAACATCCTCTGGTAAATTAGATATAGACAGTAATTATCAAACTTTTGAAGTACATTCTGGTGTAACAAAAACTAATTCTAACCTTATTCCTAATGTTGGATTAACGGGAAGTTTATCAATCACACCAAGTTATAATGAGAGTAAATATTATTCATGGAGAAATAGAAAAGTAGGAAATATATCTGTATTTGTTTCTGATAAATATAATTTTATAAATAATGATAAAGATAAATTTAATCTAGGTTGGTTATTAGACTTTAGAAGTTTGGTAGGAGATAAATCTCAAGTTTACTCAATTAATGGCACAAGTGCTAACTACAGACAAGATAATGCTATTTCAAGAGAGATTTCATTAGTCACTAATTTAGATTACGAAAAAAAGATTACAGACAATGGAAAATTTACTGCTGGTATTTCTGCAAAAAATACTAGTCAGAACGTTGTAAGCTTAAGAGGAAATTTAGGATTTAAAGTAAACTTTTGATTATTATTTTTTTAAAATAGAGTAAATATTGTAAGTACAATATTCTTCAAGAAATTTAATTTTGCTTAATAAATTAAATATTACAGAAATAGGATGATCTGAAAAATTAGTTTTAAAGTATGTAATTTCAAACTTTGACTCCTCAAATAATCGAAGATAGTCTTTAAAAGAATATTTGCTTAGACCTAAGTCTTCAATCTTTTTTAAATTTTTATTGTACTTTTTATTCAATCTCTTAATTAATATTTTTTCGGGTATTAAAATATGGAACCAAGGTAAAATTGCCTCTGCTCTTCCGTGATCTCCATTGTAAAAATTATATAAAGGACCAAAACCTACGAATGCCTTCCCATCCTTTTTTAAAATTTGATGAAATTTTTCCAATATTTGATCAAGATCTAATGAATGTTCAAAAGTATCTTTGGTTACAATATAATCTATGTCTTTAAATTTTTCTGTTGTAAGTAAATCGATTAATTCAAATTCTACTTTATCTCTTAAAGCAGGAAAATTCTGATCTAAATTTTCCTGAGCAAAATTTATTAAATCAATTTCTAAATCGATACCGATTACTTTTTGAGCTCCTAGTGCTGCAATTTCTAATGTTAAAGAGCCATGACCACATCCAAAATCTAATACTTTTTTATTCTTAAAATCTGGTTTTGAGCCAAGTCTTTTCCAAAATTTTTTATTTTCAATTTTTCCATGTTCAAAATATTTAAGATCATGTAATTTCATCATATTAAATCAAATTATCATATCCACATACAACTATAAAGAGTCTTAATAAAAATCCTCGAATCAATTAAATTATTACTAAGGGCAGTGGAGGGAGACTGAAGCTGCCTTTGCTTTTTACAGTCTTTTAATTCCAATTACCTTTAAATTAGCAGTTCGTTCAATTTTGTTTATTGTTTGCTTTATATTCATCACAACTGTTTTTTTCATTGGACCATAAGCATGAATAAGCTTTTTATTTGAAATAGCTAAAGCCACGTGACCTTTCCAATATATAATATCATTTTTTTTAATATTTTTTAATTTTATATTTTTTTTAAAGTATTTAACTTGATCTTTTGCGTCTCTTGGGCAGAATTTGTTATTAAAATTCAAAAATATCTGTATCAAAGCTGAGCAATCAATTCCTTTAAAAGATTTACCACCCCATTTATATTTTATATTTTTAAAAATATTTATTTTTTTAAAAGGATTTTTTTCTATATACGAAATTAGTTTTACATCGTTTTTATTAATCCAACCTTTAGAAAACTTTAAAAATTCATTTTTTTTCCCTAAGACTTTTATCTTTGAGCCAAAAGGTATTATATTAAATTTTTTTCTTTTGTTAGGAAGTTTGTAAACTTTTGCTTTCAAAATACTTACTTTGTGACTTGGTTTTAAAAATTTTGAAAAATTTTTATTTTTAACATAACCTTTATAGCCGTCTTCTTTGATTTTGATTTTAAGCCATCTACTAGTTTTTTTAAATATTGAAAAACTTTCACCAAAAATCATTTGAGTAACAATTTCTGATTTACTTGACGGTTTCTTATAAAGATTTACAATTGAAAAACTGTTTGTTAGGTACTTAGTCATTCAACTTAAGTTTATCTTTAATAATATAAAGAAATATAAGAGAAGGAATTACCATTACTGCTGTGATTATAAAGAATATACCCCAATCACCGTTTAACCAATCAACCAAAGCACCTGATGATGCAGCTAAAGTGGTTCTTCCTGCTGTACCAATTGATGCAAGAAGTGCGTATTGTGTTGCTGTATATGTTCTGTCAACCAACATGGAAATAAAGGCTACAAATGCTACAGTCGCAAAGGCTGCAGCCATATCATCAAAAATTACTGCTATTGCAAATAGCAATTCTGACTTTCCATACCAAGCTAACAAGGAAAATAATAAGTTTGTTGAAGCCATTAATATGCCAGAGACAAACATAGCCTTAACTACTCCTGAGCGGATCGCAAATAAACCTCCTAATAAAGTAAAGATTACAGTAGTAATCCAACCTAAACCTTTAGAATAAAGCGCGATGTCAGATTTTGTAAAACCAATTTCTTTGTAAAAAATTACTGACATCCTCCCTAAAAATGCCTCACCTATTTTGAAAAGAAATACAAATCCAAGAATTGCTAAAGCTATATTAAAACCATTTTTTTTAAAAAAACTAATTACAGGACCAATTACCGTTCCTGTTAACCATGCAATAATTTTAGTGACAACGTTAGAAGTTCCTAACTTTTCTTCAATCATTTTATCAGTAAGTCTTTGACTCTCTTTTCTGTTAATAGGCTGAGGTTCATTCACGAATAAAAGTGCGATATTGCATGCAATTATTATTATTCCTAATACTAAAAATGTTGTTTGCCAGTAGTTTTCAAAACCAGCTTGTTGAAAAAATTCAGCCGAATTCAAGGCAACTACACCACCTAATTTATATCCTGTCCACCACCCAACAACTGCCATCGCAGCTCCTGCCTGCATTGACTTTCCTTCATGTTCACCAATTTGTTCAATTCTTAATGCGTCGACAGTAATATCCTGAGTAGCAGAAGCAATAGCAATTATAAGACCAATGCTTATGACTAAAGCCAAGTTTGCAGTAGGATTTATAAGACTCCAGCAAACTAAACTGACTAAAATTATTGTTTGCATTGTAATTATCCAACCACGTCTGTGGCCGACTTTTTCAGTAAGCCACGGAATTCTTATTCTATCTATTATAGGTGCCCACAAATAATTAAATGCGTAAACTGCAAAAATTAAACCTGCCCATCCAATAGTACTTCTACTTAACCCGTCCTCTTTTAACCAAAGACTCAAACTACTTCCAATTAATACCCACGGAAAACCACTTATCGCGCCTAAAAGTAAAATTTTGATCATTCTCTTGTCAAAGTAAACTTTGAAAGTTTCCGAGAGTGATTGTTTCTTAATTATTTCCATTATTTAATTTCTCCAAAATGAGGGAAAAAATAGAACTAAAACTGCGAAAAGCTCTAGTCTTCCCAATAACATTCCAAAAGATAATATCCATTTTGAGAGGTCAGGTATATCCTTATAATTACCATTTGGACCAATCATATCTCCAAGACCTGGGCCAACATTTGAAATTGAACTCGCAGCTCCTGAAATTGATGTAATAAAATCTAATCCACTTATCGAAAGCAATAAAGAGATCATAAAAAAAATAAATAAAAAAGAAAATATAAAAATAATTACTGAGTGAATAAAGCTATCAGAAATTTTTTGATTGTTATATTTTGTAATTATTACACTATTAGGAGAAATGAGTTTTTTAACTTGATTTTTTAAAAATATAAGTAGCATTTGAAGTCTGAATATTTTTATACCACATGCTGTTGATCCCGCACACCCCCCTATAAACATTAAGAATAAGAAAAAAATTAAAGAAAATTTACCCCATAGACTAAAATCATCGGTAACATATCCTGTTCCAGATAATATTGAAATTACATTAAAGGAGGAAATTCTAATTTTGTCAAAAATATTACTTTCGTAATTTATAAAGATTAAGTAAAAAAACATTATAGTTATTGATATTGTTAATAAATAAATTAACCCTTTAATTTGCACATCTTCAAAAAAAACTTTTCTATTTCCTTGGGCGAATTTCAAATATGAAATGAAAGGAATACTTCCCAAAATAATAAAAATACTTGCAATTATCTCAATATATGAACTTTTAAAAAAACCAATTGAGTCATTATGAGTTGAAAAGCCACCAGTGGCAATTGTTGTCATGGCGTGACTAATACTATCAAATATTGTCATACCAAACACCCAATAAAAAAAACCACATAGAAATGTTAGTATTAAATAGGTGGATATTATTGTTGCTGCTACTTCTATAGTTCTGGGTAAAATTTTTTCTGTACTATCAGGTCCCTCCATTTTGAATAATTGCATTCCACCAACTTTTAATAGGGGTAAAATTGTAATAGCCATTACAATTATTCCTATTCCTCCTAACCACTGCATGATCGCCCTCCATAAAAGAATACTTTTTGGAGTGTTATCTAAATTTGAAATAATCGTGGCACCGGTGGTTGTAATACCTGACATACTTTCAAAAAATGCCTCACTGAAACTAAATTCTTGTGTCGCAAGCAAAAAAGGTAAACTTCCAAATAAAGCAACCATCAGCCAAGCTAATGAGGAAAACAAAAAAGTTTGTCTCAAATTTAATTTGAATTCCTTTTCCAAATTGGCAAGCACAAATAGAATTCCTATAAAAATTGTTACAAAAGACGCACCAATAAAACTATGGCTTTTCTCATCAAAAATAATTTGAAGAGAGTAGGGCGCTAACATAGCGACCCCCAAAACTATTAATAATACGCCAATTAAAAAAAACACAGTTTTATTAGCAGCCATAAAATTGAGATTATTTAAATAGATTTAAAATTCAACTTAATATAATGCATTAAACTCTGTATTTTGCACACAAAATTTAATAAACCATAGTTATGCTAGATAACAACGTAATTCAATCTACCTCCTCATGGCCTTTCGTTGAAATAAGAAAACTTTTGAAGGAAAGGAAAGAATTAATAAATAAAAAAAAAAAGATAACTTTTCAGACAGGTTACGGTCCAAGCGGTTTACCACACATAGGTACATTTGGTGAAGTAGCAAGAACTTCAATGATGATAAATGCTTTGAATCATATTCAGGCGATTGAAAGCGAGTTGATTACATTTTCAGATGATATGGATGGACTAAGAAAAGTTCCTGATAACATTCCGAACAACGAAATATTAAAAAAAAACTTAGGTTTACCCCTAACATCTATACCAGATCCCTTTAAAAAATTTAAAAGTTTCGGTGAGCACAATAATGAGAGGTTAAAAGAATTTTTAAAAAAATTTAATTTTGATTTTATTTTTGAAAGTTCTACTAAGAATTATAAAGAGGGAATTTTTAACAACTCTATATTACGTGTTTTAGAAAAGTATGAAGAAGTAATGAATATTATTCTACCTACTTTAAGAGATGAAAGACGTAAGACATACTGCCCGTTTCTTCCTATTTGCCCAATAACAGGAAAAGTTCTCGAGATACCATTAGTAAGCATGGATAAAAAAAATGGAAAAGTGATATTTGATAATGAGGGCAAAAAAATTGAAACTGATGTTCTTAATGGAAATTGTAAATTGCAATGGAAAGTAGACTGGGCAATGCGTTGGTTTACATTTGACGTAGATTTTGAAATGTATGGAAAAGATTTAACCGAGAGTGCAATTTTATCAAATAAAATTTGTAGTATTCTTGGAAAAAAACCACCAAATGGTTTCGCTTACGAACTTTTTTTAGATGAAAAGGGTGAAAAGATTTCTAAATCAAAAGGCAATGGCATCTCTATAGAGCAGTGGTTAAGATATGCTTCTCCAGAGAGTTTAGCTCTTTATATGTATCCAAATCCAAAAAGAGCAAAAAAACTTTATTCTGAGGTGGTACCAAAAACAGTAGATGAGTATCTTGAAAATATAGAAAAATATCCAATTCAAAAATTAAAAGACCAATTATTAAATCCCGTTTGGCATGTACACAATGGTAAGCCACCGAATGAAAAAATTGTTATGCCATTTTCAATGTTGCTGAATTTGGTTGGTTCAAGTAATGCTGATACTAAGGAAATTCTCTGGAAATTTATTAATAGATTTCATAAAGAAATTAATC
>CACOWD010000002.1 GCA_902630915.1 uncultured Pelagibacteraceae bacterium
ATTTATTGAGAAATATAGTAACTGGCGGCACTTTATTTAATGAGCTAGGATTTTTCTATGTTGGTCCAATTGATGGTCATGATGTGGAAAATTTAGTCCATATATTTGAAAATGTAAAAAAATCTAATCACAAAGGTCCTGTGTTAATCCACGTAAGAACTCAAAAAGGGAAAGGTTATAAACCTGCAGAGGACTCAGGAGATAAATATCATGGTGTTTCTAAATTTAATATTTCTACTGGTAAACAATCTAAATCAAATTCTAATATTCCTTCTTATACAAAAGTTTTTGCAGAAACCTTAATTAAACATGCTGAACAAGATACGAAAATTATTGGTATTACTGGAGCAATGCCCTCTGGGACAGGTTTAAATCTGTTTGAAAAAAAATTTCCTGACAGAACTTTTGATGTTGGTATAGCTGAGCAACATGCAGTTACTTTTGCAGCAGGTTTAGCTACAGAGGGTTTTAAACCATACGCAGCAATATATTCGACTTTTTTACAAAGAGCCTATGACCAAGTAGTACATGACGTAGCTTTACAGTCATTACCAGTAAGATTTGCTATTGATAGAGCAGGATTGGTTGGTGCTGATGGACCAACCCATGCAGGCTCCTTTGATATCACCTATTTAGCAACTCTACCAAATTTTGTTGTTATGGCAGCTAGTGATGAAGCTGAACTTGTAAAAATGATTAATACCACAGTTGAAATTAATGACCGACCCTCAGCTTTTAGATATCCGCGTGGTAATGGTACAGGAGTAGTATTACCATCAATTAAAGAAGTTTTAAAAATCGGCAAAGCGAGAGTCATTGAAGAGGGAAAAAAAGTTGCTATTTTAAATTTTGGAACAAGACTTGAAAAATGTAAAGAGGCGGCGGTAAAACTTTCTTTAACAGGCATAAAGCCTACTATTGTTGATGCAAGGTTTGCTAAACCTTTAGATGAAAAATTGATAATGGAGATAGCTACTAATCATGAAGTATTAATAACTATCGAGGAGGGATCTATAGGAGGATTTGGCTCTCATGTTATGCAATTGTTGTCTGACCGTGGAGTCTTTGATACTGGTCTTAAGTTTAGATCAATGATACTTCCTGATAGATTTATAGATCAAGATACTCCAGAAAAAATGTATGAAATAGCTGGATTAGATAGTATATCCATTTATAACAAAGTAAAAGAAACTTTAAACTCTAATATTATTCTCGCGAAAAATAAAAATAAAATTTCTAATTAATCGCACTGTGCTCTATGCATTAAGAAATGGTCTAATAATACGCAATTTAACATTGCTTCACCTATAGGTACGGCTCTAATACCAACACATGGATCATGTCTTCCTTTCACAGAAATATTTGTGTTTTTCCCTTTTTTATTAATTGTATTTCTACTAGTTAATATTGATGAGGTAGGCTTAACTGCAAACGAGGCTACGATGTCTTGTCCTGATGAAATACCACCTAAAATTCCACCAGCTTGATTTGATTTAAAATTTACTTTTCCTGATCCTTTTCTCATTTCGTCTGAGTTTTCCTCTCCACTTAAAAATGCAGCGTTCATTCCAGCGCCAATATTAACGCCCTTTACTGCATTAATACTCATTAGAGCTGCAGATATATCAGTATCCAACTTAGAATAAATAGGTGCACCTAAACCAACGGGAATCCCAGTTGCTCTTAATTCAATAATAGCTCCACAAGAAGAACCAGCTTTTCTTACAGCTAAAAGATATTTTTCCCAGAGTTTAACAGATTTTTTATCCGGGCAGAAAAAAGGATTTTTTCTTATTTCTTTATCATTCCAATTTGATTTATTACAAGACATTAAACCTAATTGAGTTACTGCTCCTATAACATTAAATTTTGAACTGATTAATTTTTTTAATACGATTTTAGCGACTGCACCAGCTGCCACTCTACATGCAGTTTCTCTAGCTGATTGCCTTCCACCTCCTCTATAATCTCTGATTCCATATTTTTTAAAATAAGTGTAATCTGCATGACCAGGCCTAAATTTATCCCTAATGGTTTCGTAATCTCTTGACCTTTTATCTTCATTTTGAATTATAATGGATATCGGTGTTCCGGTAGTCTTTCCCTCAAATACGCCTGATAAAATTGTTACTTTGTCAGACTCCTTTCTTTGAGTAGTAAACTTTGACTGTCCTGGCCTCCTTCTATCCATATCTTTTTGAATATCTCTTTCAGACAGCGGTATATTGGGAGGACAGCCGTCTATAACACATCCTATCGCTGGGCCGTGAGACTCCCCCCAAGTTGTAAACCTAAATATTTTTCCAAAAGTATTAAAAGACATAGATAATTAATGTATAAATTATTTTAGAGAAATTATGAATCAAAAAAATGGCAAAAATTCACTAGGATTAGACATTATATTTGAAGATTTAGATGATCCTATAGAATTGTTTAAAAAATGGTTTTCAAAAGCTGAAGATACTGAGATTAATGACCCAAACGCTGTTGCTGTTGCAACTTCAAATAAACATAATCAACCAAACGTTAGGATGGTTTTACTTAAGGGATTAAGCGAAAAAGGATTTGTTTTTTATACAAATTTTAATAGTAAAAAAGGAACTGAGCTTAAAGAAAATCAAAAAGCCTCAATGTGCTTCCATTGGAAAAGCTTAAGACGTCAAGTAAGAGCTATTGGAAAAGTAGAGGAGGTTTCAACTAAAGAGGCAGATGATTACTTTAACTCACGACCATACAAAAATAGAATTGGCGCGTGGGCTTCATCACAATCAGAAATTTTAGACCGAAGAGAAACATTTATATTTAAAATAAACCAATTTGAAAAAAAATTTCCTGATCAAAAAAGAGTACCAAGACCTCCGCACTGGTCTGGTTGGAGATTATTACCCGAAGAAATAGAATTTTGGTTAGATGGTGAAGGTAGAATACATGAAAGATTAAACTATAAAAAAAAAAACGGAAGATGGGAAAAAGAACTTCTTTATCCTTAAAAGGATCTATTGAGACTGAAACTAGTTAAATTTTGTAGAATTCTTTTATCGTCAGTATCGGCAAATATAGCTAAGGCGTCATAGGAAACATTTACAAAGTATTCTGCTTTTTTGAATGTAGCTTCTACTGCTTTATATTTATTTATTAAAGCAAGAGTCTCATGAAAATCTTCTTCAGTTCTATTTTCTTTATTCATTATCTTAGTTAAAAAACTCTTCTCTTTATCATTCCCTTTCTGAAATATTGAAATTAATGGTAATGTGACTTTTCCTTCAAAAAAATCTTTACCTATTTCTTTTCCAAATAATTTTTCTTTTGCATAATAATCGAGAGCATCATCTGCAATTTGAAATGCCAAGCCTAAATTTTTTCCATACGATTCTAATGCCTTTTTTTCTTTATCATTACTTTTAGATAAACA
The DNA here is from genome assembly GCA_902630915.1 of uncultured Pelagibacteraceae bacterium. The sequence continues at coordinate 3,413 of CACOWD010000002.1, forward strand.
AGCTCCTGTTTTTGTTGCAGCTGAAAATAGCGATGCAGTTTTCAAATTAATTATATTGATATATGTTTCTTCTAATAAATCAGCCTCTCCTTTATGTTGAAGTTGCATAATTTCACCTTGTGCAATTTTTGAGGATGTAGAAGATAACAATTTTAAAACTTCTAAATCGCCGTCTTCTACCATCATTTCAAAACATCTACTTAATAAATAATCACCAACTAAAATTGAAGATTGATTTCCCCAAATAGAATTAGTCGTTCGAGATCCTCTTCTTAGCTTGCTTTCATCAATCACATCATCATGTAGCAAAGTTGCCGAATGAATTAGTTCGACGCAAGCTGCCAAATTTATGTCTCTATCTTGCCCTTTGAAGCCCGTTAATTTTGCAGATCCTAACGTCAATAGCGCTCTTAATCTTTTTCCTCCTGAACTTAGGTGGTGATTACTCATTTTCTCAATAAGCTCTACGTCACTTTTTAGCTTTAGTTGAATTATTCCTTCAACTTTATCAAGCCTTTCACTCAGCAGATTTTTCAGTTCTGAGTAAGCCGAATTTGCCGATTTTTTTAGCGGTACAACTGATCCCATTTGTAATATTTATATTTGTTTTTCTCCGATAATAAATTTTTTAATGGTAACGTGGTGACGCACCCACAATTCAACTATAAGTAGCGCAATTATTAATTAAAATTTAAATTTTTACTGTTATAAGAATGAATAATCATCGTAAATATATGTTTTCATTTTTGAAGAAAAAAAAAGTAGTACCACATGTGAGACTAACTGGAATAATTGGCTCAGGCGGTAGATTCAAACAAGGCATGGAGTTAGCTAACCAAAGAGATATATTGAAAAAAGCTTTTTCAGTTAAAAAAATATCTCATGTTGCTATTTCCATAAATTCACCTGGAGGATCACCAGTTCAGTCACACTTAATTTACAGTTATATAAGACAATTAGCCGAAAAAAATAAAGTAAAAGTAATTATTTTTGCTGAAGATGTTGCTGCCTCTGGAGGATATTTTATTGCTTGTGCAGGGGATGAAATATATGCAAATTCTAGTTCAATTATCGGCTCGATTGGGGTGATATCGGCTTCATTTGGTTTTAAAGATTTAATTCAAAAAATTGGAGTTGAAAGAAGAGTTTATACTGCTGGAAAAAACAAAAGCACATTAGATCCTTTTAAAGAAGAAAAAGAAGATGATATAAAAAGATTAAAAACCATACAATTAGAGCTGCATGAGGACTTTATAAAGGTTGTGCAAAAAAGCAGAGGATCAAAGCTTAAAGACCCAGAAAAAAATAATATTTTTACCGGAGAGTTTTGGACAGGAAAAACATCGCTCACACTTGGGTTAATTGATGGCATCGGTAATGCTGATCAAGTTTTAAAAGAAAAATTTGGAGAAAAGGTAATTATAAAAACTTTTGAAAAACCAAAAGGTTTCCTTGCAAGAAAACTATCTTCGTCAATTCAAAATCCTGTTGATGAATTAGTTAATATTATTGAAGAAAAATCGATGTGGCAAAAATTTGGTTTATAAATGCCAGCTAAAAAAAAATTTAAAACACAAATATCAAAGAAAATAAATTTTTTATCTTTTCAAGATATAATACTAAATCTTCAAAAATTCTGGGGTAAAAATGGATGTGTTATTTTACAACCTTATGATATAGAGGTTGGAGCAGGAACTTTTCACCCAGCAACAACTTTGAGATCTCTTGGCCCAAAACCATGGAGAGCAGCTTATGTCCAGCCATCACGAAGACCAACGGACGGTAGATATGGTGAAAATCCAAATCGACTACAGCATTATTATCAATATCAAGTAATTATCAAACCTTCTCCAAAAAATATTAAGCAACTCTATTTAAAAAGTTTAGCTACTATTGGTATCGATGTTAAAAATCATGACATTCGTTTTGTAGAAGACGATTGGGAGAGTCCAACTTTAGGAGCAGCTGGCTTGGGGTGGGAAGTCTGGTGTGATGGAATGGAGATAACTCAATTCACTTATTTCCAACAAATGACTGGAATTGAATGCAACCCTGTACCAGTAGAAATTACATATGGTTTGGAAAGACTTTGTATGTTTGTTCAAGGTAAAAATAATGTTTTTGATCTTGATTGGAACAATGAGGGAGTCAAATATAAAGACATTTTTTTTCAAGCCGAGAAAGAATTTTCTGCTTATAATTTTGAATTTGCAAATACAAATACTTTACTTAAAAGTTTTGAAAATACAGAAAACGAATGTAAATCTTTACTAGAAAAAAAACTTTCATTACCAGCTTACGATCAATGTTTAAAAGCAAGTCATATTTTTAATCTATTAGATGCTCGCGGCGTCATTGGTGTTGCAGAGAGAACTGGTTATATCACTAGAATTAGAGAGCTTGCTAAAGGTTGTGGTGCTCTGTGGTTAAGCTCACAAAATTAAATTATGGCAGAATTTTTATTGGAATTATATAGTGAAGAAATTCCTCCACAATTACAAATAGAGGCAAGAATTCAAATAAGACAATTTGTTGAAAACTCTTTTGAAGAACACAACATTAAGTACAAAGATCTATCAGTTTATTCTTCACCAACAAGATTAACATTATTCGTGAGAGAACTTGCTGAAAAAATTAAAACAGAGGAAAAAAACATCAAAGGACCTAAAGTAGACTCCAACGATCAAGTGATTCAAGGCTTTCTACAAGCAAAAAATGTTTCTGAGAAAGACTTAATTAAGAAAGATACTGACAAGGGAAAATTTTATTTTATCAAAACAAAACCCCAATCAATTTTAGTAGAAGATTTGTTAATCAAAGTAATTCCAAAAGCAATAGGATCAATTACCTGGAAAAAATCAATGAAATGGTCAGATCATGGTCTGATGTGGGGCAGGCCCCTAAGGTCAATATTTGCAAGTTATAACAATAAAAAATTGCCATTTAAATTTGAGCACCTCGAAACTACAGATGAAGTAATTCTTGAACAAGATTTAGTTATCAAAACTAAAAAAATAAGGGATTTTAAAGATTACATAAATTTTTTAAAAAGCAATAAAATAATCTTTGATCATAAGGAGAGAGAGGAGATTATTCTTAAAAAAATTAGTTCATTTTCTAAATCTAAAGAGTACAAAGAAAACTTAAATCCAAAACTTTTAGAAGAAGTCGTTAATATAGTGGAAGATCCAAATATACTTCATATAAGTTTTAGTAAAAGTTATTTAGAAATACCTAAGGAAATTATAATCTCTACACTAGAAAAACAACAAAGATATTTCCCAATTTTTGATAATAGAGAACGATTAACTAATCATTTTTTCGTCGTAGCAAATAAAAAAGATGAAAAAAAATTAATTACCCAAGGAAATAGAAGAGTTGTAGAAGCTAGACTAGCAGATGCCAAATTTTTTTGGGATAAAGATAAATCTAAAAATTTAATCAAACAAATAGCCAATCTAAAATCGGTGACCTTCTATGAAAAACTAGGAACTATATATGAGAAAACGCAAAGATTGAGACAGTTAGCCGGTCTATTATCAGATGACTTAAATATTAATAAGGAAAAAATTCAAGTTGCAGCTTCAATCTCAAAATCTGATTTATGTTCAGACTTAGTTGGAGAATATCCAGAACTTCAAGGTGTTATGGGAAAATATTTTGCGTTAGCACAAGGATTTGAAAAAGATATAGCTAACTCAGTCAGTGACCATTATTTACCTATTGGTCTTACTTCAGCATTACCTAAGAAACCTTTCAGTTACTCGATTTCTATAGTAGATAAAATAGATACTTTGGTTGGTTTTTTTGTCATAGATGAAAAACCTACTAGCTCAAAGGATCCTTTTGCGTTAAGAAGAGCCGCAATTGGATTGCTTAGAATAATTATCGAAAATAAATTATCATTTAAATTAAGAGATTTAATTAGTTATGCAATAAGACTTTACCAAGAACAAGGTGTTGAAATTAAAAATGATAATACTGAGCAACAAGTTCTAGAATTTATAAAGGAAAGAATGCGAAACGTATTAAAATTAAAAAATATTAAAACTGATATTATTGAAGCATCAATTAGCTCTCACGTTGGTGATAATTTCTTAGCTCTTTATGCAAAAACAATCTTAATGAATAAATATAAAAACAAAGGCGTTGGTCTTAATGCAATAAGCTCGTATAAAAGAGCCTCAAATATCTTAGAAAAAACAAAAAAAAGAATCACTGGTAGACCTGATGCGGTATTATTTAGAAAAGACGAGGAGAAAATACTTCATGAAAAAATAAATGAGATCCGAAAAGCCTTTACAGTAAAAGATGATAATAAAGACTACGAAAGCTTGTTGATAAAACTTTCTGATACTAAGGAATTTACGGATAATTTTTTTGACAACGTCGTAGTAAATGACGAAAATCATGATATTAAAAATAATCGATTAGAGTTGCTAAAAATGTATTGTAACACTTTTGATAACTTTATTGATTTTTCGAAGTTAGAAGGTCTGTAATGGCAAAAATAGTATTTAGTTTTGACGATAAATCCTCCAAAAAAATTAAAGAATAAAAAAAATATTTTAGGCGGAAAAGGAGCAAACCTTGGTGAGATGGGTAGACTAGGTTTACCCGTTCCCCCAGGATTTACTATAACAACGGATGCTTGCGACCTTTTTTATAAAAATAAAAAAAAATTACCAAAAAAAGTAATTAAAAACATTCAGATAGAACTGAAAAAAATTGAAAAGAAAACTCATAAAAAATTCGGCGATCTTGAAAATCCTCTATTAGTTTCAGTTAGATCAGGAGCTAGAATTTCAATGCCTGGAATGATGGATACAATCCTCAATCTTGGTCTAAATGATAAAACAGTTGAGTCTTTAAAAAAGAAAACATCTAACGGAAGATTTGCTAAAGATAGTTATAGAAGATTCATACAAATGTATAGTAGCGTAGTTTTGGGTGTAGAAGGTCATTTATTTGAAGAGCTGATTGATAATTACAAGTTGACCAAGGGAGTATTGCTAGACACAGATTTAGATGAAAACGATTGGGATGGTTTAATTATAAATTTTAAAGATTTAGTAAAAAAAGAAAAAAAAATTAATTTTCCTCAAAACGTTAAAGAACAATTATTAGGAGCAATTAATGCTGTATTTTTATCATGGGATAGTCAAAGAGCAAAAACTTATAGAAAATTAAATCAGATACCGCATCATTGGGGTACAGCTGTAAATGTTCAAGCTATGGTATTTGGAAACATGGGTGATGATTGTTCAACAGGTGTTGCTTTTACAAGGAATCCCTCAACCGGTGAAAATTCTTTCTTTGGTGAGTTCTTGATTAATGCACAAGGTGAGGATGTAGTGGCTGGCACCAGAACACCTCAGTACATAACAAAAAAAGCTAAAGAAGAATCTGGATCAAATTATCCCTCCATGGAAGAGGCGATGCCTAAAGTTTATAAAGAACTTGCGAAAGTATTTCTTAAGTTAGAAAAGCATTATAAAGATATGCAAGATATTGAGTTTACAGTAGAGAACAATAAACTTTGGATGCTACAAACAAGATCTGGAAAAAGAACAGCCAAAGCTGCGATTAAAATTGCAGTGGATATGGTTAAAGAAAAATTAATTTCAAAAAAAGAAGCAATCAAAAGGATTGATCCAAATTCTTTAGATACTTTATTACATCCTACTTTAGACGAAAAAGTTGAAAAAGAGGTAATTGCTTCAGGTTTGCCTGCATCACCAGGGGCCGCAAGTGGTAAAGTCGTTTTTACTGCTGACGAGGCGGAGAAATTAAACGGCATGATGCAAGATACAATATTAGTAAGGCTAGAAACATCACCAGAGGATATACACGGAATGCATGCAGCTAAAGGCATTCTTACCGCTAGGGGAGGTATGACAAGCCATGCTGCAGTAGTAGCGAGAGGAATGGGAAGACCATGTGTTTCAGGCTCTAGTGAAATAACAATAGATTATGAATTAAAACAATTCAAAGCTGGGGATACAATTATTAAAGAGGGAGATATAATTACTATAGACGGTGGTAGTGGTAAAGTAATGAATGGATTAGTTCCTACTGTTCAACCAGAAATTTCTGGATACTTCTCCACAATAATGAAATGGGCTGATGAGTTTAGAAAATTAAAAGTAAGGACAAATGCTGAAACAGAAGTAGATAGCAAAACAGCTAGAGAGTTTGGCGCTGAAGGAATTGGCTTATGTAGAACTGAACATATGTTCTTTGACGAAGAGAGAATTTTATCTGTAAGACAAATGATTTTATCAAAATCAAAAGAGGATAGAAATAGCGCGTTAGATAAACTTTTACCACATCAAAAAGAAGACTTTAAAAAAATATTTAAGGTTATGTCAGGCTTACCTGTCACAGTAAGATTATTAGATCCACCACTTCATGAATTTTTACCAAAAGATGATAAAGACATAGAGGAAGTAGCAAGATCTTTAAATTTATCAGCAAAAGAGGTTAAAGATAGAATAGCAGAACTCCACGAGGAAAACCCAATGCTTGGACATAGAGGATGTAGACTTGGTATTTCTTTTCCAGAGATTTATAAGATGCAATGTAGAGCAATATTTGAAGCTACAGTCGAGTTAAAAAAGCAAAAAGTAAAAGCAGCTTTTGTAGAAATAATGATACCGTTGGTGTCAACTGAGTCTGAATTAAAAATTTTAAGAACTTTAGTTAACAAAATAGCTAAAGAAATAGAAAAAGAAAATAAACTAAAACTTGAGTATATGGTCGGCACTATGATTGAATTACCAAGAGCCGCTTTACAAGCTAAGTCTATTTCAAAACATGCTGATTTTTTTAGCTTTGGAACTAATGATTTAACTCAAACAACTTATGGAATAAGCCGGGATGACTCAGGAAAATTTTTAAATGATTATATTGATAATAAAATTTTTGATGTAGATCCATTTGTAAGTATTGATCAAAATGGAGTAGGGGAACTTGTAGAAATTGCGTCTTCAAGAGGTAGAAAAATAAATAAAAATATTAAATTAGGTATTTGCGGTGAACACGGAGGCGATCCAAAGAGTATTGAGTTTTGTTCTAGAACAGGACTAAACTATGTTTCCTGCTCTCCATTTAGAGTACCTGTAGCAAGATTGGCTGCTGCTCAAGCAGAATTATCTAAATAATAAAGTCGTATCAAATGATTTTGCGCTATGAGTAATCTCACCAACTGAAATTCTATTTACACCTGTTTTCGATATTTGTTTAATATTTTTTAAAGTAGCATTTCCGGAATACTCTGTTTGATAATTAGATTTACAAAGTTTTAAGCAATTTTTTAATTGCGAAGAGTTCATGTTATCAAAAAGTATTCTTTTAAACTTTAAGCCTAAAATTTGTTTAAGCTGATTTATATTTTCAACTTCAACTGTAACAATTTTTTTTGTTTTTATAGCTTTCTCAACTAATTTCCTAAGACTATTGGATGTGCTTATATGATTGTCTTTAATAAGAATTTCATCGCTTAAATTATATCTATGATTATAACCACCACCTTTTTTGACTGCATATTTTTCAAGTGTTCTTAAATTAGGTGTAGTTTTTCTTGTACAACATATCTTAGTTCTTTTACTAATTTTTTTTACGAATTGATAAGTAATTGTTGCAATACCTGAGGCATGATTCAGAAAATTTAAAGCGGTTCTTTCAGCTGTTAAGATTGTTTTTGTCTTAGCTTTTATTTCAGCAATTACCTTATTTTTTTTAATTTTTTTTCCATCAGAGACTTTTTTGATAAAGACTGTTTCTCTTCCAATTAACCGAAATGCCGCTTTGCAGAAATCTAATCCGGCAATTACTCCATCTTGTTTAGCCATAATCTTAGCTTTAATCATTTTATTTTTTGAAATTATAAGTTTAGTAGTTATGTCACCTCTAGGTCTCAAGTCTTCCTCTAGAGCTTTTTTAACTACAGATTTAATATAAGATTGATTTAATTTTTGCACCGATCTAACGACCAATTTCGGTCATTCTTTGTACAGATTGTCTCGCTGCTTTAGCCATTTTATCTTCAATGAAAATTTCATTTTTTTCATTTTCTAAACAATCAAGAATTTTATGTAGTGTAATCTTTTTCATATAAGGACAAAGATTGCAGGGCTTAATAAATTCAACATTAGGGTTGTCTGCTTGTACATTGTCACTCATTGAACACTCCGTGACTAACATTACTTTTTTTGGTTGTTTCTTTTTTACGTAATTAATCATGCCACCAGTTGATCCAGCAAAATCACATTCATCTAAGACATCACTAGGACATTCGGGGTGACCTATAATTTTTATTCCAGGATTTGCATCTCTAATATCTTTAATTTCTTTTGGTGAAAACTGTTCGTGCACAATACAAGAGCCTTTCCACGAAATTATTTTTACTTTAGTTTGTTTAGCTACATAATTTGCTAAATGTTGATCTGGCAAGAATATTATTTTGTCAGTATTTAAAGATTCTACTACTTTAACTGCATTAGCAGAGGTACAACATACATCGGTTTCTGCTTTAACGTCTGCAGAAGTGTTAACATACGAAACAACTGGAACACCTGGATATTGTTTTTTTAATAATCTTACATCCTCTCCAGTTAATGAAGCAGCGAGAGAACATCCTGCATTCATATCAGGAATTAAAACTTTTTTATCTGGACTCATTAATTTTGCCGTTTCAGCCATAAAGTGAACTCCACAAAGAACTATTATATCTGCAGATGTTTTAGCAGCTTCAACTGCAAGAGCTAATGAGTCAGCTGCAATATCTGAAACTCCATGATATATTTCAGGTGTTTGATAATTATGTGCAAGGATTACAGCATTCTTCTCTTTTTTTAATTTATTTATTTTTTCTATCAAAGGAGCGTGTATTTTCCACTCTATTTCAGGAACGTGTTTAGAGATCTTTTTATAAATCTCAGAAGAGCTTTTATTAAATTGTTCTTGTGCAGACATACTTATTCTAATCTATCAACTTGAACTAATATTGTCATTCATTTATTGTCGCATTATTATTGCGGTCGTGCTGAAATTGGTAGACAGGCACGCTTGAGGGGCGTGTGGGTTTCCCGTGAGAGTTCGAGTCTCTCCGACCGCACCAAATAATACTATATATGATAGAATATTTAAAAAAAAATAAAAGAATTGTACTAATAGTTTTAATCGTAGTTTTTATAGAGCTAAGCGGGCATGGAATTTTAGCATCGCTGTCTAGACTTTTAAGCACTTTTTGAATTTTTAGTACATATGTTTTTTTAAAAATGACTTAATATCTTTAAGTTGTTTTTGTCTTCCATTTTTTACTTTTTGAAAATTTCTATTTTGATCTATAAAAGAAATATCAAAATTATTATTCACTAAATATTTTTTAAAACTCTGCAAATGTATTTTCACAAATTCAGTAACAACTGCCTGTATTGAAATTTGCTTATCTCTTATTCTTTGAATTTTTCTTGATAATGATTCGTATACCTTCTCGATTAAAAGAATTCTCAAAATTGGTTTTTTTATAAAATTTATATCTTGATTTACATAAATTCCTTCAAATATTATTAGTCTATTTTTAATATAATTTATTTTAAGTTTTAAATTATTTTTACCGGATTTTCTATTATACAAGTTTTTAAGAATTAAAGTTTTATTTTTTGATTTGCCAGCTAAAAAACTTAACAATATTTTAAGTTTATATAAATCATAGTGTAAATTATTTTGATTAAAATTTAGGTTTTTGATTTTTTTTGTTATTTTGATTCTTTTTGCTCTAGGAAATAGAAATAAGTCTTTACTTAAAATTGATACATATTTAAATTTTTTTTTCAGATTACTTTTGAGCAAGTTCGCAAACAAGCTTTTTCCAGAGCATGTAATTCCATCAACAGTTATGAAATTTATATTTTTTTTTTTAAGTTTTTAAAAACTCTTTTATTTAATTTCATTAAAATATTTTTTCCATATATTGGGTTTTTTGGTGCAAACAGCATCAAATTTTATCTTATTTTTCTTTGAAAAAAGTATAATTTTTTTAATCTCATTTAATCTTTTTTTGTTAACTAACTCAGGTGAAACAATACAAATTTTTACATTCATGTTTTTTAAAAAATTATAAAATGATTTATCTAATTTTATTTCATTAAAGTTGTCTAACCACATCCATTTAATTGTTTTAAATAATTCTTTTATTTTCTTTAAACCCTCATATTCTGAAAATCTAACTGATACCTTTGTTTTTTTCATATTTTTTAACATAGTTGAAAATGTCTGATCATGAAAAAAAAATTTATTTATATTATTTTTTTTAAGAATTTTTAAGATTTTATTTTCTAAACCTTCCTCTTTAACATTAAGTACGATAAGCTTGTGTTTAAATTTTTTAACCCAATCTTCAAATCTTTCACCTTTTTTAAAAGGATCATGATGAAGATAGATATCTTTGTTGTTTGATCTGAGATCAATCTCAACACCAAAGTCCCGGCTTAATCTGTCTAACTCTTTAGATCTGTTGACTCTATGTTTGATAATTATCATTTTGTAAAAATTATATTTTTTTCGCTGATAAAAAAGATATTAAATATTTTTTGTCCATTATATTTTTCAATTTTTCCTCTCAATTTGTTGTATATATATTTTTGGTAATTTAATTTTTTAAGCAATATGTAAATCTTATCACAAACAGTCTTATCATACTCAACCATTATTATCGGGTTATATTTTTTGATGGTTTTTAAAGAACCCAAAACACACTCATATTCATGTCCCTCTATATCAATTTTTATAAAATCAGGCTTAAATTTATAATCATCTAGTTTTTTTGTATAAAACATTTCTTTTTTTATAACTATTTTTTTAAAAAGATCTTTAACGTGTAAAGAAGTTTGAAGCCTTTTTTTTACACCACTTTTACTCAAACCTGCCATTTGTGAAATAACATAATTTTTAAAATATGGAGTAAAAAAAGATTGTTTTTTTTTTGAGTTACTCAAAGCTACATTTTTACAAGTAAACAATTTGTCTTTAAACTTTATCTTTTTAAGATTATTAAAATTGTATTCATTAGGTTCAAAAGAAATTATTTTGGCTTTACTTGCGAATTTTCGAATAATTTTATAACTCATGCCGTCATTAGCACCTATATCTATTATAAGTTTTTTTCCTATAAAAAAACCGTTATTCTCTAAAACCTTTATAATCTTAAAGTCGTTATCGTATATTATTTTAGAAAAATATTTTCCAATTAGGTACCTGGATGTTAAAAAAAGATAAATATTAGAGCGACAAACTTTTTCAAAAAAATTAAGTATTAAACTACCCTGAGTCATTATTTATTTTTAAAAATTCTCAATTTAATTAAGTAAATGATATTAAAAAAAATATGACTTATAAAATTTGTAAAATTATTTTTCCATTTTGATTGACCATATTTTCGAAGGTTAAAAACAACATCAATAGTTTCAATTTGAATATTATTTTTTAAACAAATGTAAAAAACGTAAGTATCTAGAGTTGTCCATTTCTGTGGCATGTTTGTAAAATATCTCAAAAGATCTCTGTCAAAAATTTTCGGTTGGGCATTTATTTCTCTCATTTTTTTTCCTAAAATTATTGATGCTAGATTTTCATGAAATCTACTCACAATTCCATCAAAACCCCTATTATTAATTCTAACACCTTTACCAAATATCTTTTTTTTATCCTTAATTTTTAAAAATAATTTGAAAAAATCAATTAATGGAGTTTGCAAGTCTGCGTGAGCCCACCCAATATAATCTCCGTTAGCTTTTTTTAATCCCTCAAAAATTCCTCCCCCATAACCTTTGTTAAAATTTAAATCAACTAATTTAATTACTACATTTGGAGATGTATTTTTTTTAATTTCTTGTTCAATTTGATTTTTTGTATTATCAGTTGATCCATTATTTACTAAAATTAACTCAGCTCGATAATTTTGAATAGGTAAGTCTAAAAATTCCTTACATAGAAATGGAATGTTTTTTTCTTCATTATAACATGGTAAGACTAAACTAATATTAAAAGACATGTTTTATTTTAAACCTAATTATTACTTATACAAAACTTAATTATTAAATGAAGCAATATTTGATTATCCCTTTAGGCGGCTTAGGAACTAGATTTACTACTGCTGGCTATAAAACTTACAAACCTTTTCTTAAAACTTCTGCAAACAGTAGAATAATTGATAATATAATATCAAATTTTCCTTCAAAAGAGACAAAAACTATTATTATTTGTAATGAAAAAAAATATGAATATGTAAGAAAAAATTTAAAGAAAAAAAATATAATATTTATCAAGATAAGAAATCATAAGCAGGGGCCAGTTCAGTCGATTTACCTTGCAAGACAAGAATTAAAAAAAATAATTCAAAATGATAGATTTTTTATCTCTTATTCAGATATTAATTGGAAATGGAATTATCATTCTATGAAAAATTACTTAAAAAATAAAAAGATTGTAATAACAAGCCATTTTGGATTTCATCCTCATCTTGAAATCAACTCAATATCAGATTTTTTTTTATGTAATAAAAAAAATGAAGTCGTCAAAGTTTCCAAAAAAAAAACTATTACAGACAATTACCAGAAAAATCATTTAGCAACTGGATGTTATTATTTTAAAAATTTTGAAAATTTAGAGAATTATTTCAATTATAAAAATTTTAATAAAGTTAATAAAAAAAAAGAGACTTATTTAGTTGATTTTTTACAATTTTGTTTAAAAAAAAAGATTAAAATCAATCATTTTAAAATAACTAAGTTTGTACATCTTGGAGATCCTTATCAATATGAAAATTTCAATAAATGGAAAAATATATTAGGTAATAATTTTACAAAAAGCATGAAATTAAAAAAATACGATAGCGTTATGCTTATGGCTGGAGAAGGCAGAAGGGTTAAATATTTAAAAGTAAAAAAACCTCTTTTACCAATAAAAAAATTTAAGGCTTTTGAGTATATTTTTAATAAATTTGGGTCAGATAAAAAATTTATAGTCACAAATAAAAATTTGACTAATTTAAATTCAAATAAATATTCTAAAATTAAAATTAAAAGCACTCAATCGATGCTTCAAACAATTGAGAAGTCTTTAGATTATATTAAAAATTTGAAACAATACTTTATTTTATCTTGTGATTGTTTAGGATTTTTTGAGAGAAAAGATTTTAATAATTTTTTAAAACTAAATAATCCAGATATTGTTCTTTTTGCTTTTGATATTTCAAAAATGCAGAAAAAAATGGAAAATGCACACACTACAATCAATTTAAAAAAAAACTTATTAATTAATTCAATTAGAGTAAAGAAATATTCAAATAAAAAAAAAGAATTAGGACACGCAGGGTTTTTTTGGATCAAAAATTCAAATATTTTTAAAAATTTGAAAAATTTTATTACCACAAATAAATTTAACAGAGAAATACTTTTAGATGACTATTTTAAATTTTTATTTGATAAAAAATTATGTAAAGTAAGATGTTATAAATTAAAAGAATATACTCATTTTGGCTCGGTACTAGAATATTTAGAATTAACATATTGGATTAAATATTTTGATAATGAAAATAGATAAACTTATAAAAAGAAAAGCCTTACCATCATTCTGCACGTCAAATTTTGATGTTATAAAAACAATTATATTTTTTTGCAAAGTTAAAAGACTTCCTTGTTTAGTTGAGTGTACCTCAAATCAAGTGAATCAGAATGGGGGGTATACTAAAAATACACCTAAATCATTTTTAAATAAGATATTTAAAATAAGTAAAAATTTAAAATTTAAAAATTTACACCTAGGAGGAGATCATCTCGGACCCCTTCCTTGGAAAAAAAAGTCAATAAAAATTGCTCTACCAAATGCAATAAAATTAATAAAAGATTTTTTACAACAAAATTATTGTAAAATTCATATTGATACATCTATTAAATGTAAAGATGATAAACAAATAAATAATGAAATAATTTTTGAGAGAACTAAAGAGATTTTAAAAACTCCGTCTATTAAAAAAAAACTTAAAGATAAATTTTTAATAATTGGAACAGAGGTGCCATTATCAGGAAGTGGAGATGAAAAAAAAATGAAAATTACAAATAAAGGGCAAATTAAAGACGAATGCGATAAATTTAAAGCTGTTCTAAAAGAATTAAAACTGAAAAATAAAAAATTTGGATTAGTAATTGAGCCAGGGATGAAATATATGCATTCAACAGTGGTTGTTCCTAAATTTAAAAAATTTTTTATTAAAAAAAAAATTAGCAAAAATGAAAATTTCGTATTTGAAGCTCATTCTACAGATTTCCAATCTCAGCGAATTTTAAAGAAACTAGCTCAAAACAATTTTAAGTTTTTAAAAGTTGGGCCTGAATTAACTTTAAATTACTCTAAGGCAATATTTTTTATGCATCAAATAGAAAAAAAATTTTTTAAGAAAAATCATTCAAATATTAAAAAAGTTATTTTGAAATCGATGATAAATAATCCAAAATATTGGAAAGATTACTACAATAAAAAAAACAAAACTCTTTTTTTGACAAGTAAATTAGATAGGATGAGGTATTATTTACAGACTAATTCAGTCAATAAATCAATTAATTTATTAAAAAAAAATATTAATACAATTACTCTAGAAAAAAATTTTTCTTTATTTCATCTAATTGATAAAAAAGAATTTTTAGGATATCGAAAAAATAAACTTTCAAATTTTGAAATAATTAAACTAATTTTTATTACAAAGGTATTAAAAAAATATTTTTTAGCTTGTGGTTATAAAATTAATTAGTTTGCTCCTGAGGAGGAAAAAAGGATAAAAATATTAAGGGCAACAAAATTAATCTAACAGCTACATGATGCAATGGAGTAGCAACAATAAAAGTTGCTAGATAAATAAAAACAATTAGTCCAAAATAAGAATTTTTAATTTTAAATTTGTGAAAATTATAAGCAATTAATCCAAATGGAATCAAAAAATTAATTAACAATAGTTTTGAAAAAGAAAAACCTCCAATAGATGTTATATCAGTCAAATTTACTTGACCGTCCTGGTATTCAAAAGGAATAAAAAATTTGGGATTAATCATACAATTAATAGTTTTAAAATTTAAAATTATAAAGACTAAAAATACAATTGTGGAAATTAAAAAAAATTGCTTGAAATTGTTATTAAAGATTAACCATGTAAATAAAATTATGAAACCACTTTCTCTATTAAGCACAGCAAGAGATGTTGCGATTATAAATAAAATTATACTCTTTTTCTTACTAGCTAAAAGTGAGATCGTTAAAAAAAACATTTCAAATATAGAATATGAATATTCTCCAAGAGAATTTTGGAAAACAAAAGCAATATAAAATAAAAATAATAAAATATGAGAAACTTTAAAAGTAAAAGCTATATTGAGAAGTATAAGTGTTAAAAAAATTATGAATGAATGAATTAAAATATTTAAATAATATGGTGAATTCGAATTTAACTTATAGAAAAACTGAAAAGTATTTTTAAGAAAATAAGATTTTACCCATCTGACTTTATGTCTATCATGCATATTGCCAGTAACTTGACAGTCCTTATTTAAAATAATTTCGTAACTTTCCTCTGCAACTAATTCTTTATTAATATTATCTTTAAATTCAAGATTGTTAAATAATTTTATAGTGCCTTCATTTGTGACATTAAATTTTTTACCGTTATTGTGAATATAGTTTATAAAAATAAAAATTATTAAAAAAAGCGATAATAAAAATAGGAAATTTTTTTCATTTAAATATTTAAACATTTAATAATTCAACCTTTTTCGAGTTATTTAATCTAATATTATTTTTAAATTCAGAAATGTCGGGGTCATACAGCTTTACCAATGCAAACGCATATGGCGAACCAATTAAGACTTTTCCAATTTTAATTTCTTTAAACAATAAATCATCTCCAAATTTAAGTTTCTCTTCTGATCTTATTGAAAATAATTTACGTCTTAATTTATTCCTTAATTTCATTCGAGCAGTATTCTCTTGCCCAATAAAACACCCTTTCTTAAAATCTATCGCTTTGTGTTTTTCAAAGTTAGCTTCTAAACCAAATATTTGATTTTTTAAATTTTCTAGACCTTTTTCAGGTACTCCGTGATTAAAAGCATTTATATAATAATTTGAACTATCAATGATCTTTAAATTTAGTTTTTTAATCGTTAAATAAAGCTTATCTAAGTTTGATACTATTCTTGCACCAAGTTTCTCACACCTCGGATCTGAAAAAACAGGTGTATCTCTATAAGTAATAGTATTTTCATTTTGTTCTATATTTTTTTGCAATTCTTGAAATTTTAAATGATTTAATATTCCAATAACAAATTCAGAAGAGAGATCTTTAATTTCAACTTTTGATCTTAACTTGTATTTTGATAAATCTTTTACAAGCTCTTCAGTTGAGTTTTCGCTACAGTCCAGAAGATATCCATTATTAACTTTTACTATAAAAAATTCATTCAAATATTTACCTTGCGGAGTGAGCAAGGCAGCAAAAATGGAGTTTTTAAAAGAAACTTTACTAATATCATTTGTAATTATATTTTGAAGAAAGTTTTTAGCATCCTCTCCACTTATTAAGACTACTCCTCTTTTTTCTAAAATTACAACTTGATCTTTTTTCATAATTGTTACTTATACATTATATATTATATTAAAAATATGTCTGAAAATTATAGTCTAATTATTAAAAATGGATCCTGTTATATCAATGGTAAATTAATAAAAGCTGATATTGGTTTATCCAATGGTAAAATTAATACAATTGGTAAAATCGAATCAAACAATTCTAAAGTTTACGATGCAACTGGGAGAGTAGTGTTGCCAGGCATTATAGATACTCAAGTGCATTTTAGAGAGCCTGGTTCAACAGATGCAGAAGATTTAGAAAGCGGAAGTAGAGCAGCAGTACTTGGGGGAGTAACCTCTTTATTTGAGATGCCTAACACTAACCCTCCAACTGCAAATTTAGTAGAGTTTGAAAAAAAGCTACAAGCTGCAAAAAATAGAATGCACAGTAATTATGCATTTTATTTTGGTGCAACACCCCAGAACACTGAACAGCTAGCTAAGTTAAAAGATGTTGAAGGCTGTTGTGGAGTAAAACTTTTTGCAGGCTCTTCAACTGGTAATTTATTGGTTGATAAGGAGGCTGATATTGAGAAAGTAATATCAAGCAGTGATAGAATAGTATCAATTCACTCTGAAGATGAAGATATTATAAAAATGAGAAAAAAATTTATTAAAAAAGGAAATGTTCATTCCCACCCAGTATGGAGAAACGTGGAATGTGCAATGTCCTCAACTCGTAAAGTCGTTAAAATTGCTGAAAGATATAATAAAAAAATTCATGTATTACACGTCACTACTAAAGAAGAGGTGGATTTTTTAGCTATGCATAAAAAAAATGTTACGTTTGAAACTACTCCACAGCATCTTACTTTATATGCACCAGATTGTTACGATAAATTAGGAACTTATGCTCAAATGAATCCACCGTTAAGATCAAAAGACCATTACGACCGTCTATGGGTTGCTATAAAAAACAATATTGTAGATGTGCTTGGATCCGATCACGCTCCGCATCTAAAAGTGAATAAGGATAAAGAATACCCGAATACCCCTTCAGGTATGCCAGGCGTTCAAACAATTTTCCCAGTTATGATTGACCATGTCAACAAAGGAAAATTATCATTAAAACAACTTGTGAATTTAATGTGTGAAAATCCATGTAAAATATTTGGAATTAAAAATAAAGGTTTTATAAAAAAAGGTTTTGATGCAGATTTAACAATCGTTGATATGAAAAAACAAGTAACCATTAAGAACGAAATGATTGCTAGTAAATGTGGATGGACGCCCTTTCACAACTATAAAGTAAAGGGTTTCCCCGTAGCAACAATTGTGAACGGTATTTTAGTAATGTCCGATGGTAATGTTTTAGTTGAGTCTAAAGGGCAACCTTTAAAGTTTTAGAATATTATTATCTTTTAAGTCTTGTTTAATTTCATCTAAAATAGCAGGGTCATCTATAGTTGCTGGCATTTTATAAGGCTCATTATCTGCAATTTTTCTAACTGTTCCTCTAAGCACTTTTCCTGATCTAGTTTTAGGTAATCTTTTGACTACAATTGCTATTTTGAATGCCGCAACAGGACCGACTTTTTCTCTTACCATTTTTACACACTCGCTAATGATTTCTTTTTTATCTTTTGTTACCCCTGCTTTAAGTGCTAGCAAACCAATTGGTATTTGACCTTTGAGTTTATCAGCTATTCCTATCACTGCGCATTCTGCAACATTTGGGTGTTCTGCTAAAACTTCTTCAATAGCTCCAGTCGATAATCTATGACCTGCAACGTTAATAATATCGTCTGTTCTAGACATAATCCAAACATAACCATCTTCATCAATATGTCCCGCATCATAAGTTTGATAATATCCTGGGTAAGTTGACATATAATTTTCTTTATATCTATTATCTGCTCCCCACAATGTTGGAAAAGTTCCCGGTGGAAGAGGAAGCTTCACAACTATATCTCCCATTTTACCCGGACTCACCTCTTTACCTTCAGAATTTAAAACTTTTAGATCATAACCTGGCACTGGTTTAAAAGCTGACCCATATTTTACAGGAAAATTTTCTATACCTGTGCAACTTGATGTTATTGCCCAACTTGTTTCAGTTTGCCACCAGTGATCGATTACAGGTGAGTTAGAAAGTTTTTCAAACCATTTTATTGTATCTGGATCAGCTCTTTCACCAGCAAGAAAAAGTTTATCAAACTCACTTAAATCATACTTCTTAAAAAATTCTCCATTAGGATCTTCTTTTTTAATTGCTCTAATTGCTGTTGGTGCAGTAAAAAGAGACTTCACTTTATGCTCAGAAATTATTCTCCAAAAAACTCCTGCATCAGGAGTTCCCACAGGTTTGCCTTCAAACAAAACTGTAGTACAACCGTAAAATAATGGTCCATAAACTATGTAAGAGTGTCCAACTATCCAACCAATGTCACTTGCAGACCACCACACATCATCTGGTTTTATATTGTAAATATTTTTCATAGTCCATTTTAATGCCACAATATGTCCACCAATATCACGAACAATTCCTTTTGGGAGTCCTGTAGTTCCAGATGTATAAAGAATGTAAGCGTAATCATTTGCATTCATTTTTTCACACTCTGCAGGCTTTACATCTTTATGCGCATCATCCCACGTTATATCAATAGAAGGGTCTAACGCAGCTTTATCTTTTTCTCTTTGAAAAATTATACATTTTTTAATTTTATGAGTTGCTAACTCTAATGCTTTATTAACTAAAGGTTTATAATGAACAGTTCGACCAGGTTCATAACCACAAGAGGCGGTAACTAGTATTTTAGCTTTAGAGTCATCAATCCTACTTGCTAGTTCGTTGGCAGCAAATCCTCCAAACACAACTGAGTGTACTGCACCAATTCTTCCACAGGCAAGCATAGCTACCACAGCCTCAGGAATCATCGGCATATAGATTATAACTCTGTCTCCTTTGCTTACGCCTTGTTTTTTTAAAGCTCCAGCAAATAAAGCAACTTTTTCTTTAAGTTTAATGTAAGTTATATTTTCTTTTGAACCAGTAATTGGACTGTCGTAAATAATAGCGAGCTTTTCACCTTTCCCTTCATCGATATGTAAGTCCAAAGCATTATAGCAAGTGTTCGTTATTCCATCTTCAAACCATTTATAAAACGGAGGATTCTCAGAATTTAAAATTTTAGATGGTTTTTTATACCAAAAAATATCATTTGAAATTTCTTTCCAAAATTCCTCCCTATTTTTGATGGATTTTTGATAAATCTCATTATATTTTTGAGTCAATTTTGCACCTCTGATTTTCTTTAATTTTGATGATTATTTCATAAATATCCCCAAAAAAAAATAAAAAAACCAGTAAATATGCGGTTTTTTAATAAAAAAAACACTTCACTGTAACTTTTTTTTTTACTATGGTTCCGATCATAATACTCGGTAGTGAGCAAATTTATCACTTGTCCGGGTAGTTTATATATAAACTAAACGAAAACTAAACAAACGAGGGAGGTTTTCATGAGAAAATTAAGTCTTTTTGCTTTAGCGGCTATTGCCTTTTTAGGTATCACAAGCTCAGCTAACGCAGCGACTGCCCTTTTACAAACAAATGATTTCGTAGGTATTTCATTTTGGCTTGTATCAATGGGAATGATCGCAACAACTGTGTTTTTCTTTGCAGAAAGAGGAACTGTTGCTGCATCATGGAGAACATCTTTAACAGTAGCTGGACTTGTAACTGGTGTTGCATTCGTCCACTACATGTATATGAGAGAAGTTTGGGTGTCGACTGGTGACTCTCCAACGGTATACAGATATATCGATTGGTTAATCACAGTACCACTACAAATGATCGAATTCTATCTAATCTTGGCAGCTGTTAGAAAGGTGCCGACTTCTATATTCTGGAAGCTATTAATTGGTTCATTAGTAATGTTGATCGGTGGATACTTAGGTGAAGCTGGTTATATTCAACCATTTGTAGGTTTCGTAATTGGAATGGCTGGATGGATTTATATCTTGTTTGAAATATTCTCAGGTGAAGCTGGAACAATGGCTGCTAAAGCTGGTAACAAGGCTATGGCGACTGCTTTTAGCGCTATGAGAATAATCGTAACAATTGGTTGGGCGATTTATCCTTTAGGATATATTTTCGGTTACCTAACTGGTGGTGTAGATGCAAATGCTTTGAACGTAATATACAATTTAGCTGACTTTGTTAACAAGATCGCTTTCGGTCTAGTTATTTGGGCAGCAGCAATGCAAAACACTAGATTATCATCTAGATAATAGATAACTTAATTCAAAAGGGCGGGTATGTCTCACATACTTGCCCTTTTTTTTTGATATTATAAATGTATGGAGATTTCAAAACCCTATAAAGGAAAGGGAAAGCGTAAAATAAAAAAAATGCCTTTTACTGTAAAAGGTTACATTCTTTATTATGCTTTTTTCTGGGTAGTTATTATCTCAATTTATTTGGCCTATTATTAATTAATGTCTAAAATTACTTATAAGGATTTTCAAGGAAACAAAAAAACTATTCAAGTTGAAAATGGTTTATCAGTAATGGAAGGTGCGATTCAAAATGAAGTTCCGGGCATAGATGCGGATTGCGGGGGTTCAATGGCCTGTGCCACCTGTCATGTTTATGTTGATGACAAATGGTTCGAGAAAATTCCAAAACCGGAAGATGCCGAGAACGATATGATTGATATGGCTTTTGAACCAAAAAAAAATAGTAGGCTTAGTTGTCAAATAATAGTTAGTGATGAATTAGATGGATTAGAAGTTACAACTCCGGAAAAACAAACTTAATGACAAAAACTGATGTAATAATTATTGGCGCAGGACCAGTAGGATTGTTTGCAGTCCATCAGTTGGGTATTAAAGGTCTTAAAGCTGTGGTAATTGATAACCTTGATAAAGCAGGAGGACAATGTATCGAGCTTTATCCTGATAAACCTATTTATGATATTCCTGCGGTTCCAGAATGTACAGGTGAACAATTGACTACAAGATTATTAGAACAAATAAAACCTTTCAAAACTGAATTATTTTTAAATGAAAGAGTTGATGAAGTACGTCAAGAAAAAGAAAGTTGGGTAGTAAAAACAAATAATAATAAGGAATTTATTGCCCCGAATATAATTATCGCAGGAGGGGTAGGTTCATTTGAACCACGAAAAATTTCTTTAAGAGATGCGGAGAAACTTGAGGGTAAATCTGTTTTTTACGCAGTAAAAAATAAAGAACAATTTAAAAATAAAAAGATTTCAATTTTTGGAGGAGGAGATTCTGCTCTAGATTGGACTCTGGAGCTTTCAAAATTTTCAAAAATAACACTAATTCATAGACGTAACGACTTTAGGGGAGCTCAACACACTCTTTCAGAAATAAGAAAATTAGAAAAAGAGGGAAAAGTATCAATCAAAACACCATGCCAAATCGAGTCTTTAGATAATGAGAATGAATTAAAGTCTATTACTATTAAGTTTGACGATGGGAAAATAGAAAAAATCTCAACTGATGTAATACTTGGTTTTTTTGGTTTAATAATGAAATTAGGTCCAATCGCAGAGTGGGGACTGAATATGGACAAAAAAACGATTGAGGTAAATTCAAAAAATTTTGAAACAAATAAAAAAGGTATATTTGCAGCTGGAGACATCTGTTCTTATCCAGGGAAACTGAAATTAATTCTTTCAGGATTTCATGAAGTAGCACTTGCCTCGGTAGAGTGTTTTAAAAGAGCAAGACCTAATGAAAAATATAGGTTTGAATTCACCACCTCATCTAAAACAATACAAGACAGACTTGGAAAAAAATGATTGAATTGCTTACCGCTAATACTCCTAACGGTAAGAAAATCTCTATTATGCTTGAGGAGATTAACTTTGATTACAAGGTAACAAAAATAGATATAAATAAAGACGAACAGTTTAAACCAGAATTTGTTAGACTAAGTCCTTTCAGCAAGATACCAGTCATCATCGATCATAATAACCATCAAAGTCTTTTTGAGTCAGGTGCAATTTTAATTTATTTAGGAGAAAAAAGTGGAATGTTTTATGACAAAAAAGAGAGAACGATAATTAATCAATGGTTGATGGGTCAGATGGGCTATATTGGCCCTATGCTTGGTCAACATCATCAATTTCATCATTATAACCCTGGAAAGAGCGAGTTTGGTGAAAAAAGATATTTTAAAATTTCAGAGAGAATATATGAAGAGCTTGATAAAAGATTGTCAAATTCAAATTTTCTTGCCGGAAATAATTATACAATTGCAGACATAGCTACTTTTCCATGGATAGCTAGACACGAGTGGCATGACATTGGTCTTAAGAGATTTATAAATTTATCTAGATGGTATAATCAGATTTCCTTAAGACCAGCAGTAAAAAGAGGCTATGATTTATTAAAAAAAGGTGAGTCGATACCTAGTATTTAGTCATCAATAAATATTTTTTCGTCTCTTTCATGCCTTTCTTGCGCCTCTATCGAAAGTGTTGCAACAGGTCTAGCCATTAACCTTTTAAGTCCTATCGGTTCTCCAGTCTCCTCGCAATACCCATAAGTTCCATCCTTTATTCTCTGTAAAGCAGAATTAATTTTAGAAATTAACTTTCTACTTCTATTTAGCGACTTCATTTCAACAGATTTATCAGTATAAGAAGATGCTTGATCAACTATATCTGCCGAAGAAACATTATCATCTGATGAATTCAAAATATTCCCTAAATTATTAACCTTAATAATTTCTTTTTTCCAATTTAAAAGTTCCTCAGTAAAAAATTTTTTGTGTTTTGCACACATATATTTTTCTTTAGAGTTAGGTGTATATTTTTTTTTTATAGTTGATTTTTTAGACATTTTTTAAGTTTGGGGAGTATATGATTGATTTTAGTTGTGTCAATAGCTTATAATTTAGAATATTTTCATTATATGATTAACAACAAAAATATATCAAAATTTTTTTTTCTATTCCTTTTTACACACTTAGTGTTATGGACACTAATTCCTTTTTTATCTAACGTAAATCTTCCATTAGATACAATCGAGGCACTAGCGTGGGGAAGTAAATTAGACTGGGGTTTTGAAAAACACCCTCCTTTAAGTGCTGTTGCGGTTCAATTTTTTTATTTAATTTTTGGATCAAGTGATTTTGCTTATTATCTTTTAAGTCAAATTTTTGTAATTATTTCATTTATATTTGTTTTTAAATTTTCATTTGAGATATTAAGAGATAAAACTCTTGCATTTCTGTCATTGCTAGTTCTTGAAAGTATTTATTTCTATAATTTTACGTCTCCAGAATTTAACGTAAATATTAGTCAGCTCCCCTTTTGGGCCCTTACTATTTTCTATTTTTGGAAAAGCATAAAAGAAAATAGATTGATAAATTGGGTATTATTTGGAATATTTTCTGCACTTGGTTTCTTATCAAAATATTTATTTATATATATCTTATTAGCATTATTTTTGTTTGTTATTATTGATTTTAAAAATAATAAAAAGTTTATTAAAAATTATTTCTTATCCATTGTTATTTCATTAATAATCTTAGCTCCTCATTTTCTTTGGTTATATCAAAATGAATTTACCACTATTTTTTACGCGTTAAAAAGATCAAGTTTAATTGAAGTTGGAATTTTAATGCATTTAATGCATCCAATTAAATTTTTGTTTAAACAATTTTTTATTCTCATTCCTTTTTTTTTAATGTTTGTTTTAATATTAAAAAAATATCAATTCAAAATTGAACTAAAAAATAAAAAGACTTTATTTTTGATAATTATCTCTGTAGTTCCTTTCGTACTAATGTTATTTACTTCAATTATTACAGGAGCAAATATAAGGACAATGTGGATGACACCTTTTTATTTGTTTTTAGGCACTTTATTTTTTCATGTTCTAAGAAAAAGTATTGATTTTAAAAGAATTAAAAAATTCTATATTTTATTTTTCTTTTTCTTTTTTTTATCACCCTCCTTGTATCTAGCAGTTTCAGTCCTTGACGAAACAAAAAGAACTGATTACCCAGGAAAAGAAATTTCTAGATTAGTGCAAAATAAGTGGGATGATAATTTTACTAATGATATCAAAATCGTCGTTGGCGATGAATGGTTTGCAGGTAATCTATCCTATCATTTGAGATCTAGACCTATTTGGATGAGTGAGCTTAAAGATAAAAATTTAGAGATTAAAGATGATCAAGGTGTAATCTATACTGGGAATCCAAAAATTTTAAAAAAAATTTGTCCAGGTGTTTTTGGCACTATCAAACCTGTGGGATACTGCATGATAGGTAAAAGATGAAAAAAATTATAATTTTAATACCAGTATTTAACGATTGGGATTCTTTAAAAAAGCTTTTAGTTGAAATTGATCATAACTTAAAAGATATAAAAGATTTTTTATTTGACTGTTTAGTTATAAATGATGCATCGAGCATCCCTCAGCCAAAAATTACAAAACCTAAAAATTTTGGCTCTGTGAAGATACTAAATATGAAAGAAAATAAAGGTCACGCGAGATGTAATGCATTCGGCATAAGGTATATTTGTAAAAATGAAAAGTTTGATTATGTAATTCCAATGGATGGAGATGGAGAAGATCGCCCGATTGAAATCAAAAGTCTAGTTGATAAAATTAAAAAATTTCCTAAAAATTCCGTAGTTGCTAAAAGAGTAAAAAGATCAGAGGGGATTTTTTTTCAACTTCTTTATCAAATACACAAAATTTTAACTTTAGTTTTCACTGGAGAAAACATTAATTTTGGAAACTATAGTTGTATACTTAAAAAAGAGGCTGAAATACTCTCTAACAAAGCAAGTTTATGGAGTAGTTACTCCGGTACAGTGAAAAAGAATCTAAAAGATCTAAATGAAATTGATTCTATAAGGGGAGCCCGTTATTTCGGCCCATCCAAAATGTCTCTTTTTAGTTTAATAATTCACTCTTTTTCGATAATTGCTGTTTTTAAAAAACAAGTTTTTATTAGATCTGTAATTTTTATTTTAATATTGTCTTATCTTGATTCTTACGCTGATATATCCTTATTAATTTTCACAATATTTGTTATATTTTTTAATATAATAATTTTTTTAATTTCCCTGAGAGAAAAAGAAAATGAATTAATAAATAGTCAAAATAATTTAAGCGGAACAGTAGAAATAACACACTAAAAAGTTGTAATTTGAGTCTGTAATAGAATCAAAAAAGAATCAAAAGGTGAACATTATTATGTGTTTTTTTGACTATTGAGGATGTTTTAAATCGCAGGTAGTCTCTTAGTATATTAAAGGTTGAATTATGAAAAAACTCTTCTGTCATTGCAAGGCAATAGAAGCCGAAATTAATATAAATAAATTAGACAAAATATTGCGATGTAACTGTTCAATATGCAAAAGAAAGGGGTTTGTAATGGCAATGGTTAAAAACGAAGATTTCAAAATAGTTAAAGGGAAAGATAAGTTAAAGCTTTATCAATTTCACTCCAAAATTGCCAAACATTTTTTTTGTACAATTTGCGGTATTTATACTCATCATAATCCTAGATCAAATCCACTAATGACTGGTTTTAATATAGGCTGCGTCGACGAAATAGACTCTTTTAAATTTAATGACGTACTAGTTAATGATGGGAAAAATCATCCATTAGATAAAAAGTAAAATGCATATTTTAAAGCAGAATTATAATAAAATTAAAAAAAAATACTTAAAATTTCTTAAGTCACAGGAAGTTTTATCTGAGCCTTTTAGAGATAAGATTGATCAATTAAATAACTTTTATTTACCAATAAGTAATGAGATAAAATCTAAGTATTATATAGATCGAAAAACACAAATAATTGGTTTGACCGGAGGACAAGGATCTGGAAAATCGACTATATCAAGCATATTAAAGATAATCCTTAAGGAGGGGTATAACTTGTCAACTATAATATTTTCAATTGATGACTTCTACAAAACTCTCAAAGAAAGAAAATCAATGTCAAAAAAAATCCACCCTCTTTTCTTGACTAGGGGTGTGCCTGGAACACATGATGATAAGCTATTATATAATTGTCTTAAAAATCTAAAAAGTAAAAATTTTAAAAAATTTTCGATTCCTGTGTTTGATAAATCAATTGATGATAGGCTTCCTAAAAATAAGTGGCAAAAAGTTGTAAAAAAACCTAAAATAGTAATATTTGAAGGATGGTGTGTGGGTGCTACTCCTCAAAAAAAAAAAGATTTATTACTACCTATTAATATATTAGAAAAAAAAAATGACAAAAAAAGAATATGGAGAAATTTCGTCAATTTTAAGTTAAAAACAAAATATAAAAAAATTTTTAAATATATAGATACAACCATTTTTTTGAAAGTTCCAAGTTTTAAACATGTATATAACTGGAGGCTATTACAAGAAAAAAAACTAAGGATGACTTCAGAAGGAAAAAAAACAATGAATGAAAGTCAAATAAAAAATTTTATTATGTTTTATGAAAGAATAACGAAAAATATGATCAACGTTTTGAATAGAAAAGCAGAATTTGTTATTAAAATCGATAGTAACCATAAACTTAAATCAATTCATAAAAATTAAATGAAAAAACAAATCTTTATTTTTATAATCTGTCTTTTCTTTTTCGAGGTAAACGCTGAGGAAAATCTTAAGTTTTTTATAAACAAAGCTTTAAAGAATAACATTTTGTTAAACGCAGAAAGAAAAAGCCTTGAGTCTTCAAAACAATCAAAAAATATATCAAGGAGTGAATTTTATCCAAGCATAACAATTTCTGGCGATCAAACTAGTACTACATCAACTAATCGGACTAATCAAAGCGGAGCTAGTTTACCAGATACTAATTCAGACTCAGAAAGTACATCTATTTCATTAGAGCAAGTTATATTTTCCGGATTTAAAGGTATCAATACTTTTGAAAAATCTGATCTAGAAACACAAAAAGCAATTTTGGAACTAAAAAAAGCCGAGCAACTAACAATTTTAGATACAGCTTTAGTCTATTATGATTATATTTATAAATTTAATAATGAAAGATTTAATTTTTCAAATGTTAATTTATTTGAAAGACAAGTAGAGTCAGACAATGCAAGGTTACAAAAAGGTGAAATTACTTTAACTGACTTGGCACAATCCGAGTCCTCTTTAGCAGGCGCAAAAGCTAATTTAATAAAAGCAAAAACAGAATTACTCTCTTCTAAAACTAATTTCGAGAGAGTAACAGGTGAAAAAATATCAAATTTATCCGATTCTAGCAAAAAATTTTCTTTAAATTTACCTAGCACATTGAATGCATCCATTGAATTATCAAAATTAAATAATTTGAACCTTTTAATATCAAAATTAAATTATGAAATTTCGGTAAAAGAACTTAACATAGAAAGAGCAAGACTTTCTCCTTCAGCCTCAATTAAGGTATCAAAGTCAGAAAACAAAGAATTTAGCTCCTCGATCGATGAAAAAGATGATGAGACTGTAAAAGCTACTATTACCTGGCCCATTATTAAGGGAGGAGAAAATATTTCGTCAATCAAAAAATCCTCTTTTGACAAAGAGCGGTCTAAGTTGATATTTCAAGATACTAAAAATAAAATGATTACCGAAACAACTAATTCTTGGTCTAATTTTCAATCTTTTAAAAGCGTTTTAGAGGCCACAAAAGCTCAATTGAAGGCCGCAGAAATAGCTAACGAAGGCATAACTTTGGAGTATGATTCTGGTAATACTCGAACAACCTTAGAAGTTATCCAATCAAGAAGTCTTTTATTGGATGCTAGGATATCTTTTGCAAGAGCAGAAAGAGACTTTATGGTTTCACAATTTGAGTTAGCACAACAAATCGGCACTCTTTCTCTTAATTTACTTAAATAGGCCTAATTTAACTGATTTTTTAATTTCTTGATTAAGAGAACAAAATGTGTACATTTAATATAATGATTCGAACAACAAAAAAGGAAAAATATGACAAAAAATAACTTAAAAGTCGTTAAAACAGATAACAAAAAACAGCAAGAATTAAAAGAAAAGACTAAGTCTTTAGAAGCTGCAATTAGCCAAATCGATCAAAATTTTGGAAAAGGTTCAGTAATGAGACTAGGACAACAGCAGGCTTTAGATGTTGAGGCCATATCTACTGGCTCATTAAGCTTAGATTTAGCGTTAGGAATCGGAGGCTTACCTAAGGGTAGAATTATTGAAATTTATGGTCCAGAGTCTTCAGGGAAAACAACTTTAGCGCTCCAAGTAGTCGCTGAAGCGCAAAAAGCCGGAGGAATATGCGCTTTTGTTGATGCAGAACATGCAATGGATCCAGTTTATGCAAAAAAATTAGGCGTAAAAACTGAGGAATTATTAATTTCTCAACCAGATACAGGTGAACAAGCTTTAGAAATTACCGATACATTAATAAAATCAGGCTCGGTCTCTGTTTTAGTTGTAGACTCAGTTGCAGCATTAACACCAAAGGCAGAGTTAGAAGGTGAGATGGGAGATCATCATGTTGGTTTACAATCAAGGCTGATGAGTCAAGCTTTAAGAAAAATTACCGGTTCAGTATCAAAATCAAATACAATGGTAATTTTTATAAATCAAATCCGAATGAAGATCGGAGTAATGTTCGGAAATCCAGAAACAACATCTGGAGGAAATGCTCTTAAATTTTATTCATCAGTAAGAATGGATATAAGAAGAATAGGAGCAATTAAAGAAAAAGATCAAATTATCGGTAATTCAACAAGAGTGAAAGTAATTAAAAATAAAGTTGCACCTCCGTTCAAAGTCGTTGAATTCGACTTAATGTATGGGAAAGGAATTAGCAAACTGGGCGAGCTTATTGACCTTGGTACCAAAGCAGGCGTAGTGGAGAAAGCAGGTGCTTGGTATGCTTATAAAGGTGAAAAAATAGGTCAAGGTAGAGAAAATGCAAAAGTTTATTTACAAAAAAACCCAAATGTTGCTGCAGAAATAGAGAAGATAATCAGAGACGAAGCTTTTGCAATAAGTAAAGAGTTGGAAGGAAACCCTTCATCAAAACAAAAAATTAGCGAAAAAAAAGAAGAGGAATAATTCCTCTGCCATCAATTCAACGGGAAGTTTAAATTAAACTTCCCGTTTCTCATGAAACCTCAACTAAAAATTGATTAAATCTACATTTAGTATCTAAAAAAAAGTGGCAAAAATACATGTGTACAATTTAGCTAAGATTAGTTTTAATCAAGATATAGAACAAAAGGGGGAAAATGAGTACACAACAAGCATCAAGCTCGAAAGTGTCTTCATCTTTGGATACCTCTCATTTGAAGGTTAAATTTCCATTTAAAGCTAAATATGGAAACTACATTAACGGAAAATTTGTAGAACCTAAATCTGGAAAGTATTTTGATAATACTACTCCTATCACTAATGAAGTTATCTGTAAGGTGCCACGATCGAACGAAAAAGACGTTGATTTTGCTCTAGATGCAGCTCACGCAGCATTTCCTACATGGGGAAAAACATCAATCACAGAAAGATCAAATATTCTTTTGAAGATTGCCGATGTTATAGAGAAAAATCTAAATGTTTTAGCTACAGCAGAGTGTTTGGACAATGGTAAGCCAATACGAGAATGTATGGCTGCAGATTTACCTTTGGTAATTGATCATTGGAGATATTTTGCTGGAGTAATAAGAGCAGAGGAAGGTTCAGTTGCTGAAATAAGTAACAGTGAATATTCTTACCACATACCTGAGCCATTAGGAGTAGTTGGTCAGATAATACCATGGAACTTTCCATTGCTAATGGCTACATGGAAACTAGCTCCAGCTTTGGCAGCAGGAAACTGTGTAGTGCTGAAACCAGCTGAACAAACACCAGCATCAATTATGCTTTTAATGGAACTAATTGGAGATCTATTACCAGCAGGTGTTGTTAACGTTGTTAGTGGATATGGTCTTGAAGCAGGTAAACCTTTAGCTTCTTCAAAAAGAATAAAGAAGATTGCTTTTACAGGTGAAACTACTACTGGACGTTTGATTATGCAGTATGCATCTCAAAACTTAATACCAATTACTTTGGAATTAGGTGGTAAATCGCCAAATATTTTCTTTGAAGATGTTATGGCTAAAGATGACGACTTCTTTGATAAATGTTTAGAAGGGTTTGCTATGTTTACGCTTAACCAAGGAGAAGTTTGCACTTGTCCAAGTAGAGCTTTAATTCAAAAATCTATCTATGATAAATTCATGGAGAAAGCAATCAAAAGAACTAAAGCTGTAAAACAAGACAATCCTTTAAAAATGGAAACTATGATTGGAGCTCAAGCTTCATTAGAACAAATGGAAAAAATCAAGTCTTATTTAGACTTGGGTAAAAAAGAAGGTGCCAAAGTTCTATGTGGTGGAAGTGCTGCAAAAATTAATAGTGGTCTAGAAAAAGGAAACTACATCCAACCGACAATTTTCGAAGGTAAAAACAATATGCGAATATTCCAAGAGGAGATCTTTGGACCAGTTGTATCAGTAACAACGTTTAAAGATGAAAAAGAAGCATTAGAAATAGCTAATGACACTCTTTACGGTCTAGGCGCAGGTGTTTGGACTAGAGATGGAAACATTGCATACAGAATGGGTAGAGGTATAGAAGCTGGTAGAGTTTGGACAAACTGTTATCATGCGTATCCAGCTCACGCTGCATTTGGTGGATATAAACAATCTGGTATCGGAAGAGAAACTCACAAAATGATGTTAAATCATTACAGACAAGTGAAGAACTTGCACGTGTCTTACAGTGAGAAAAAATTAGGCTTCTTTTAACCAATAATATATAATGGCCCATGATTCTAAATCATGGGCCGGAATATACAAATGAAAGTATCTTTTACACTATCAGCAAAAAAATTACTCAGTGAAATCAAAGAAGTTCACGGAGACGACCTTTTGTTTCACCAATCAGGCGGATGCTGTGATGGAAGTGCTCCTATGTGTTTTCCAGCTAAAGAATATCAAGTAGGTAATAGCGATGTAAAATTGGGAGAGGTAGACGGAACTCCCTTTTATATGAATGAAGATCAATATGAAAAGTGGAAACATACTGACCTCACAATTGATGCAGTTAAAGGAATTGGTGGAATGTTCTCACTGGATAATGGCACAGGACAAAGATTTCTTACTAAATCTGAAATATGTGTTGTAGTAGATAACGATAAAAAGCAGACAAATTAATCTCTATATAGACAAGCAGAAAAATATCTGTATTTAATCAATTATGAGCAAAATTTTGCTTACAGATGTAAGAAGAAAATTTTTAGATTATTTTAAAAAAAACAATCATCAAATTGTTGATTCAAGTAATTTAGTACCGAATAATGACCCAACACTAATGTTTACTAATTCAGGAATGGTTCAGTTTAAAAATGTGTTTACTGGATTAGAAAAAAGACCATATAAAACCGCTACTACATCACAAAAATGCGTAAGAGCAGGTGGAAAACATAATGATTTAGAAAATGTTGGTTATACTCCTAGACACCATACCTTTTTTGAAATGCTAGGAAATTTTTCTTTTGGTGATTATTTTAAAGAACAAGCTATTCATCATGCTTGGAATTTATTGACTAAAGATTTTGGGCTGCCCAAAGAAAAACTATCAGTAACAGTATTTCATGAGGATGATGATGCATTTAAACTTTGGAAAAAAATAGCTGGTTTAAGCGAGAACAAGATAATTAAAATATCAACATCTGATAATTTTTGGTCAATGGGGGACACAGGACCTTGTGGCCCATGTTCTGAAATTTTTTATGATCATGGTGATAAATTAAAGGGAGGACCTCCTGGTAGCCCTGATGAAGACGGTGATAGGTACATTGAAATTTGGAATCTTGTATTTATGCAATACGAACAATTATCAAAAGAAAAAAGAATTGATTTACCAAAACCCTCTGTTGATACAGGCATGGGTCTTGAGAGAATGACAGCAGTTCTCCAAGGAACTCATGACAATTATGAAATCGATCACTTTCAAAAAATTATGGCTGCTTCATCTGATATCACTAAAAATCAAATCGACAATAATACAATAGCTAGCCATAGAGTAATCGCCGATCATCTTAGAGCTAGTAGCTTTTTAATTGCTGAAGGCATACTGCCTTCAAACGAAGGCCGAGGATATGTTTTAAGAAGAATTATGAGAAGAGGAATGAGACATGCTCATTCTGTGGGAAGCAAAGAACCTGTTTTCTATAAACTTTTTGAAGTTTTGTTAAATGAAATGAAGAATAGTTACCCTGAATTGATCACTGGAAAAGAATTGATAGTCGAAACACTAAAAAATGAAGAGGAAAAATTTTCCTCCCTACTTGAAAGAGGAATGAAAATACTCGATGAAAATTTAAGTAAAGTACAAAACAAGATTCTTCCAGGTTCAGTAGCTTTTAAATTATATGACACTTATGGTTTCCCTATAGACTTAACTGCTGATATTTTGAGAGGTAAAGATATACATGTGGATAGTGTTGGCTTCAAGAAAGAGATGGAAAAAAGTAAAGCTTTAGCGCGATCCAACTGGAAAGGATCAGGAGATAAGTCTGTTGAAGAAAGATGGTTTAAAGTTAGGGAGGAAATAAATCCTACTGAATTTTTAGGATACGAATTTGATAAAGCTGAGGGTGTAATAATTAGAATCTCAAAAAATGGCAAATTTGTTGACTTAGCAAATTTAGGAGATGACGTAGAAGTCATTACAAATCAAACGCCATTTTATGGAGAGTCCGGTGGTCAAGTCGGTGACCAAGGTTATATTTTTAATTCAAATTGTAAAATAAAAGTAAATGATACTCAAAAAAAAATGGGAGATTTATTTGTTCATTATGGAACAATTGAAAAAGGATCAATATCAATTGGACAAAATGTTAATTTAGAAATAGATATTCTCAAAAGAAATAATTCTAAAGCTAATCATTCGGCTACTCATTTATTACATGAGTCATTAAGAAGAACTTTAGGAAAACATGTGACACAAAAAGGATCATTAGTTTCCCCTGAAAGACTTAGATTTGATTTTAGTCATAATAAACCTATCGAAAAAGAGGAAATGACTAAAATAAATAATATAGTAAATGAAATAGTAGCAGGATCATCTGATGTACAAACAAGAATAATGACCCCAAAAGAAGCTGTAAGTATGGGTGCACTTGCATTATTTGGAGAAAAGTATGGAGAGGAAGTAAGAGTGGTTTTTATGGGAAAAGAAAATAATGGCTTTTTTTCAACTGAATTATGCGGTGGAACTCATGTTAAAAACACCAAAGAGGTTGGAAAATTTAGAGTAATAAGTCAATCTTCAATTGCATCAGGAGTAAGGAGAGTCGAGGCATTAAGAGATAAGCAATTAGAAGAATATGAAAAAACGAAAAAAAAAGATAAGTCTCAGAAAGAATCCAATATTAGAAATGAAATAGAGATAATTAAAAAAGAACTTAAAAAATTAAAAATTGATCCTGATTTTAAAGAAAATTTGGATTTATTCGAAAATTTAAAAAATTTAAATAAACAATTAGATAAAAAAAGAATTGAAAGTATTAAAAAAGATAAAAGCAAAAATATAATTAAGGATAAAAAAATTGGAAATATATTAATTCGTGAGCAAATTTTAAAAGATTTTCCTCCCAAAGAACTTAGAAGTATAATCGACCAAGGTAAAAAAGATATTAAATCAGGAATTGTAATTAGTATTTCCATATTTGAAGATAAGGTTGGTTTAGCTGTAGGTGTCTCTCAAGATTTGACCTCAAAATACGATGCTGTAGATCTAGCAAAATCTGCATCAATTATTTTAGGTGGTAAAGGTGGGGGAGGTAGAAAAGATTTTGCTCAAGCAGGCGGAGTAGATAAAAGTAAAATCGAGGAAGCTTTTAAAGAAATATCTAAAAAAATTAGTTAAGCTTTTTTTTTAAATTTCCATCGATAGCTTCTAAAAATTGATTTGTAGTTAAGTACTTACTTGATTTATCAATTAAAATTGCCAAATCTTTAGTCATTAAACCGCTTTCAACTGTTCTAATACATACTTCTTCAACTTTATTTGAAAATTTAATTAATTCATCATTCCCATCAAGCTTACCCCTATGAGATAAACCTCTAGTCCATGCAAAAATAGATGCTATTGGGTTTGTGGAGGTTTCTTTTCCTTGTTGATGCATTCTATAATGTCTAGTCACTGTCCCATGTGCTGCTTCAGATTCTACTGTCTTGCCATCTGGTGTCATTAATACACTAGTCATTAGTCCTAAAGATCCAAATCCTTGGGCAACAGTATCAGATTGCACATCACCATCATAATTCTTACAAGCCCAAACATACCCACCATTCCATTTCATTGCACACGCTACCATATCATCAATTAATCTGTGTTCGTAGCTAATATTTGCTTTTTCAAATTTATCAGAAAATTCTTTTTCAAAAACCTCTTGGAAAAGATCTTTAAATCTCCCATCGTAAGCTTTGAGGATTGTATTTTTAGTTGATAAATAAACTGGCCACTTTCTTCCAAGACCGTAATTCATACATGCCCTTGCAAAATTTTTAATAGAATCATCTAGATTGTACATTGTAAGAGCAATACCTGATCCAGGAAATTCAAACACTTTGAATTCTTTCTTATCTTTTCCATCACTTGATGTCCATTTTACTTCAAGATTTCCTGTTCCAGGTATAAGAAAATCAGTAGCTCTATATTGGTCACCGAAAGCATGTCTTCCTATCACTATTGGTTTGGTCCAACCAGGAACCAGCTTCGGGACATTTTTACAAATTATTGGTTCTCTAAAAACTGTCCCGCCCAAGATATTTCTAATTGTTCCATTAGGAGATCTCCACATTTTCTTTAATTTAAATTCTTCTACCCGAGCTTCATCTGGTGTAATAGTTGCACATTTTACGCCAACACCGTATTGCTTGATAGCATTTGCCGCATCTATAGTGATTTGGTCGTCGGTTTTATCTCGACTTACCATTCCTAAGTCGTAGTACTTAAGGTCTACTTCAAGATAGGGTTTTATTAACTTATCTTTGATAAATGACCATATAATTCTAGTCATTTCGTCACCGTCTAGCTCAACTACTGGATTTTTAACTTTAATTTTTGCCATAAAATATTGATTGATAAACTGTGATTTTTATACATATTAAGAAAAATTTAGCAAACTTAAAATTATGTTTAATACAATATTTCCAAAAATTCACAAAGAGGGTTACAAATTCCTAGCAATTTCCATAATTGTAACATTTATTGTTTTATTTTTCTCAAAATTTCTAGGACTTATATTCATTTTAGTTACAGTTTGGATATATTATTTTTTTAGGGATCCTGAGCGTTTTTCGATTAATGATGATAATTTCTTAATAAGTCCTGCTGACGGCTTGATTACTGATATTTCTGAAAAATCTGGACCAGAAGAATTAAGACTTGAAAATACAACGTACACTAAAATTAGCGTGTTTATGAATGTTTTTAATTGCCATGTAAATAGAACTCCTATTTCAGGAAAAATTGAGGAAATTTATTATAAACCTGGAAAGTTTTTAAATGCTTCATTAGATAAAGCGAGTGAAGAGAATGAGAGAAATTATTATAAAATAAAATCTATCAATGATAATGAGGAAATTATAATAGTTCAAATAGCTGGATTAATTGCAAGAAGAATTGTTTGTGAAGTGGAACAAGGACAGGATTTAAAACAGGGCGATAGAATCGGCATGATAAGATTTGGAAGTAGAGTTGACATATACTTTAAAAATAAAAAGGTTTTAGCTAAATTGGGACAAAACGTAATAGCAGGTGAAAGTTTGCTAGCTTCTAAATAATGGAACAAAATAATAAATTTAAATTGGTATCTTCAAAAAAAACTAGATACCTTTTACCAAACATTCTTACCTTAGGCGGTGTTTGCTTAGGTATTAGCTCAATTAAATTTTCAATTGATGGGAATTATAGTCTTGCAGTAACCTTAATTTTGTTTGCAGCGATTCTAGACGCGTTAGACGGGAGAATAGCTAGATTGATAAAAGGTACTTCTGAATTCGGAAAAGAATTAGACTCTTTAACAGATTTTGTAAGTTTTGGAATAGCTCCAGTGTTTATTTTATACTTTTGGGAATTAAATAATTATGGAAAACTTGGGTGGGCAATTTCATTAATGTATTCTGTTTGTTGTGTGCTAAGATTAGCAAGATTTAATCTAACCAAAATTGATACTCAAAACGAGTGGAAAAGTAATTTTTTTGAAGGAGTGCCGTCTCCAGCAGGAGGGTTATTGATTTTGATGCCTTTAATTTATGAATTAAGTGATTTAAATTTTAATTTTAGTATTAAAAATATCACACCTTATTTTACAATTTTAATAGCCTTACTATTAGTGAGCAAATTACCTACTCTCTCTTTAAAAAGAATATCAATTTCATCAAAAGCAACAATTTTTTTACTTTTGTTAATTGGAACAATTTTTATTGCTTTATTATTTTTTACTTTTGAAACTTTATTAGTTTTCGGACTAACATATCTTTTTTTTATACCAATAAGTATTTTTATTTTTAAAAATCAACAAAAAAAGCAATCACCAAAAATATCTGACGAAGATCATGAAGATATTTTATAATGAAAAAATCTAAAAGAGTTAAGAAAAGTAATTCTTGGAAAATTAAACAACATAGAGATCAATTTTTTAAAAAATCTAAAACTTTAGGTTATCGATCAAGAGCGTCTTTCAAATTAATTGAACTTAATAAAAAATTCAAATTTATTCAAAAAAATTCAAATCTTTTAGATCTTGGTTCGAGCCCAGGCGGGTGGTCTCAGGTAGTAAGTGCAATAGTTAAAAAAGGTAAGATACTATCCGTTGATATAAGGTCCATGGCGCCAATAGAAAATGTTGAATTTTTAAATTTTGACATTTTTGACAAAAGCTGTGAAGACAAAATAATAAGTTTTTTTCAAAGCAAAATAGATGTAGTTATTTCAGATATGGCTGCAGATACGACAGGGGTAAAATCCCTTGATTCTATTAGAACTAATCAGTTATGTTCAAAAGTCATCAATTTATCCTCAAAAATACTAAAACAAAAAGGGACTTTAGTATCTAAATTATTTATGGGAGAAGATTTTTTAGAGGTAAAAAATTTAGCTAAATCAACATTTAAAGAAGTAAATTTTTTCAAACCAGAATCAAGTAGAAATGATTCTAAAGAAACTTATATACATTGTAAGTCTTTAATGACTTTATAATTTTTAAATATTGTTTATAATTATATATGGGAACAATAAAAGAATCTTTAACCTTTGATGACGTCCTGCTACTTCCGCAGTATTCTGATGTTTTGCCATCAGAAACAAATATATCTTTGGATTTAACTAAAAAGATTTTACTGAAAGTGCCATTTTTATCATCTGCAATGGATACAGTAACGGAGTCCAAAATGGCTATTGCGATGGCCAAAGCTGGGGGCATAGGAGTAATTCATAGAAACTTGAATATTAAAAATCAAACCAAAGAGATAATAAAAGTTAAAAAGCAAAACTTAATAGTGGGTGCAGCAGTTGGCACCAATCTTGAAGATATTGAGAGAGCCAAGTCATTAATAAATAACGGATGTGACCTAATTGTAGTAGATACAGCCCACGGTCATAGTGAAAAAGTTCTTAAGGCTTTATCAAAATTGAAAAAATTAGATAAGACTATTCCTATTTGTGTAGGGAATATTGCCACAAGCAAAGCTGCAAAAAAATTATATAATTCTGGCGCAGATATTATCAAAGTTGGAATTGGCCCAGGATCAATTTGCACAACTCGTATGGTAGCTGGAATTGGTGTTCCTCAAATATCTGCGATCATGGAGGTAAAACAAGCACTAAAGAATAAAAAAATTAAGATTATATCAGATGGTGGTATTAAATTTTCAGGAGATATTGCTAAAGCTTTAGCAGCAGGAGCCGACGCTATAATGATGGGATCAATTTTTGCTGGAACAGATGAGAGTCCAGGTAAGAAATTTAAAGTTAAAGGTAAAATTTTTAAGCAGTATCGAGGAATGGGATCAATCGGAGCAATGTCATCTGGTTCAGCAAATAGATATTTTCAAAAAAATTTTAAAGATAAATCAAAATTTGTACCAGAAGGTGTTGAAGGTAGAGTTGAGTATAAAGGAAATGTATCAAAAATAATTTATCAACTCAAAGGTGGATTGAGATCTTCAATGGGATATATTGGTGCTAAAAATTTAAAAGAAATATCTAAAAATGCTAAATTTATTAAAATTACAAAAGCAGGATTTTATGAGAGTATGGTTCATAGTGTGGAAATGACTCAAAAAACTTTTAATTACAAATTATGAAATTAATTATATTTAAAACTTTTATTTTTTTCTTTTTTCTTTCTGTAAATCTTTTCGCTAATACACAATTTTTTAAAGAGGGAGTAAATTTTTTTAATAGTAAAGAATACAATAAAGCAAAATTCAAATTTGAACAAGATATTGTAATGAATCCAAAAAATGAGATGTCATATTTATATCTTTCGAAAATATTTAATGAACTTGATAATAAAAACTTAGAAGAACAAAACTTAAATACTGTTATTTTATTAAATCCGACAAATGAAGAAGCTATTTATAATTTAGCTCAATTAAAACTACAGAGTTCAGATTATAAGAAAAGTAAAGAATTAAATGATAAATTAAAAAAATTGTGCAATCAATTTTGTGATCGAAGTACTAGACTTAATATTGAAATTGAAAATTTATCTAAAAAATAAATGCAATTTCATATTAAAAGAGAAAAGATTTTGATTATCGATTTCGGTTCACAAGTAACAAAGTTAATAGCTAGAAGAGTAAGAGAGTTTGGAGTTTACTCAGAGATAATAACCCCAGAAAAAATTTTCAATTTAACAGATTTTAGTAAAATAAAAGGTTTTATTTTGTCTGGCGGACCTTCATCTGTTACAAAAAACAAATTCCAAACTGTGCCAAAGAAAATATTTTCAAAAAAAATACCAATTCTTGGAATTTGCTATGGTTTACAACTAATAGCTAAAATGCATGGAGGGAAAATTAAAACTTCAAAAAAAAGAAGAGAATTTGGTAGAGCGGTAATTAGTCAAAAAAGAAAATCACCGCTTACAAAAAATTTTTTTCAATTAAAAAAAACTGTTTGGATGAGTCATGAAGATGCAGTAATTAAATTACCCAAAAATTTTAAAACTGTTGCATCTACAAAAAACTCAAAATTCACTATAATTGAAAATATAAAGAAAAATATTTACGGTGTACAATTCCATCCTGAGGTTACACATACAGAGAATGGAAATCAAATTTTTAAAAATTTTATTTTTTCAATATGTAAAATGAAAAAAAATTGGAGTCTCGCGTCTCAAAAAAATAAAATCATTCAAGACATTAAAAAAGAAGTAAAAAAAGAGAGGGTAATTTGTGCTTTATCAGGCGGCGTCGATAGCAGTGTTGCCGCGCTTTTGATAAATAGAGCTATTAAAAGAAATCTAATTTGCATTATGGTAGATACAGGTTTGATGAGAAAAAATGAGTTTAAGCACACTTTTAAGATTTTTAAAAATGAATACAAATTAAATGTAAGATTAATAGATGCCTCAAAAATTTTTTTGAAAAAACTTAAGAATATTAAGGATCCTGAAAAAAAAAGAAAAATAATCGGTAATTTATTTGTAAATATATTTGAGAAAGAGTCAAAAAAAATCAAAAATGTCAAATTTCTTGCACAAGGAACATTATATCCAGATATAATAGAAAGCAGGTCGTCTACTGGAAGCAAAACATCAAAAATAAAATCGCATCATAATGTAGGAGGTTTGCCTAAAAAAATGAGTTTAAAATTGATAGAACCATTGAAGGAATTCTTTAAAGACGAAGTTAGAATTCTAGGAAAGTCTTTGGGTCTCACAAAAAAAATACTTTATAGACATCCGTTTCCAGGACCTGGACTAGGTATTAGAATTATTGGAAGTATTGAAAAAGAAAAAATTAGAATTCTTCAAGAAGTTGACCATATATATATAAATGAATTGATTAATTGTGGATTGTACAGCAAAATTTGGCAAGCTTATGCAGCGTTACTTCCAATTAAAACAGTAGGTGTGATGGGCGATTCACGAACTTATGAGCATACATGTTTATTAAGAGCAGTGACTTCAGAAGACGGTATGACGGCAGATTACTTTTCTTTTCCAAAACATTTTCTAGACAAAATTTCAAACAAAATTGTAAATAATGTAAAAGGAATTAATAGAGTAGTGTATGATATAACATCAAAACCACCTAGTACTATAGAATTAGAATAATGAATAAAAAAATAAAAAAAATTATTAATAAAAAAAATGTTTCGAAGATAGTTAGTCTTACAGCTTATTCTAGGAATATTGCAAAAATTTTAGATAAATATTGTGATATAGTTTTAGTTGGTGACTCAATGGCTAACGTTTTATATGGCCAAGAAAACACTCATAAAATTTCACTTACAACAATTATTAATCATACGATTAGTGTGAAAAAAGGAATTAAAAAATCATTATTAGTAGTGGATATGCCTAAAGGGACATATTCAAGTAAAAATAAGGCTAGGAAAAACGCAAGATTAATTATGCATTCAACTAAATGTGATGCTATTAAGATAGAAAGTAATAAGAAAAATTACAATATAATAAAAGATTTAACCAACAATAAGATTCCAGTAATGGGGCATATTGGCTATACCCCACAATTTAATAAAAAATTTAGTGTACAAGGCGACACAGAAAAAAAATCAAAAAAACTCCTTGACGAAGCTTTGCTAATAGAAAAAGCAGGAGCTTTTTCTATTGTGTTAGAATGTTTGACAGCAAATACTTCAAAATTAATTACCAGCAATCTTAAAATTCCGACTATTGGAATAGGATCTTCCATAAATTGTGACGGCCAAATTCTTGTAACAGACGATATGTTAGGTTTAAGCGGATTTTATCCAAAATTTGTAAAAAAATAT
Source organism: uncultured Pelagibacteraceae bacterium (assembly GCA_902630915.1). Next base: position 45,072 of record CACOWD010000002.1, read on the forward strand.
ACTTTCTTGAATAGAATAATTGAAAAAGCCGTCAAAAAATATACTAAAGAGGTAAGAAAGATGAGTTTTCCCTCTGAAAAAAATTTTTTAAATGGAACAAGAACAAAATAATAATAAAAAAGAATTTAAAGACAGAATACTTTTTTTGATTAAAGAAAATAAATTGAAAGTATTACTTTCCTTCATATTTTTACTAATTATTTCAACTTTTCTGATAACAAAAAATATTTTTGAAAAAAAGCAAAATAATTTAATATCAGAAAAATACATTAAGGCAGGATTATTTTTATCATCAGGTGAAAAAGATAAATCTTTGAAAATTTTAGAAGAAATCATAAAAAGTAATAATAAATTTTATTCAATTCTAGCTTTAAATACTATTTTAGAAAAAAAATTAATAGAAGATAAAAAAAAAATTTTAAATTTTTTTGAAATAGTTGAGGATTTGAATATTGAAAAAAATCAAAAAGATTTAATTATTTTTAAAAAAGCACTATATTTAATAAAAAATTCTAATTTTAGTGAAGGTCATAAGCTTTTAGAAGCTTTGATTAAATCTGACTCAGCGTTGAAATCTCAAGCTGAGGAGATATTAGATAAATAAAAGATGAAAATATTTTTGATTATATTTTTGTTGACAACCTCTTCTTGTTCTTTCGATGATAAATCAGGAATTTGGACCTCCGATAAAGATATTGTTGAAAAAAATAATCAATTTAAAGATTTTGAGACTTTATATTCATCAAAAGAGGGATTTAATAAGATAATAGAGATAAAGAAAGATTTTAAATTTAAAATTTCCCCACCGATTAATAACTTAAATTGGAATGATATTTTTTATAATCAAACTAATAATTTTGATAATTTTCAATATAAAAATGAAAATACAATTATATTAAAAACAAAAAAACTATCAAATAAAGTAACTAATAAACATATTTTACAGCAAGAAGACAAAATTATCTTATCAGATGAAAAAGGAAATATAATAGTTTTTTCTTTAACTAATAATAAAGTAATTTCAAAGTACAACTTTTATAAAAATAAAATTAAAAATATTAAAAAAAACTTAAATCTGATTATAGAAAAAAATATCATTTTTGTTTCAGATAATGTCGGGTATCTTTATGCTTATGACTTTCAAAAAAAAAAAATCTTGTGGGCAAAGAATTTAAAAATTCCATTCAGATCAAATCTTAAGATATTTGATAATATCCTGATAGCAGCTCATCAAAATAATAGTTTACATTTTTTTAACAAAACTAATGGTGAAATTATCAAATTGATTCCTACTGAAGAGAACATTGTAAAAAATGAATTTACAAACAATTTAGCTATAAGTGAAAACAGATTATTTTTTTTGAATACTTATGGGTCTTTATATTCGATAAATATGAAAAATTTGAATATTGAATGGTTTTTAAATTTAAATGATTCTTTGGATCTAAATCCAAGTAATTTATTCTTTGGTTCCGAAATTGTGATTAAAAATAATAAACTTTTGGTGTCAGCTAATCAATTTTTCTACATTTTGGATTTATCAAGCGGATCAATAATTCAAAAGAAAAACTTTACCTCAATAACAAAACCACAGATTTTGAATGATTACGCTTTTTTAATTACAAAAAATAAATTACTTGTGTGTATAAACTTAATTAATAGTAACATGATTTATTCTTATGATATTGATAAAAAAATTGCAGAATTTTTAGATATTAAAAAAAAGAGAGCAAATTTTAAACAATTATTTATTATAAATAATGAAATATTTTTAATTTTAGACAATTCATACATTGTTAAATTAAATCTATCTGGATCGATAAGAGAAGTAACTAAATTACCATCTAAAGCTTTTTCAAGCCTAATATTTACAAATAGATCCCTTAAATACCTTAACAGATCTAATAAATTGATCGTTTTTAATTAATTATTTGACTTAGCACTTAATAAAGAAAGCTGTTTAATTTTTAGTCCTTTTAATTTATCGGATGGTTTAATTGGATATTCACCAGTAAAATAGTGATCACTAAATTGTGGGTAAGAAGAATTTCTTTCTGAACCTGATAAAGCTTTATATAAACCATTTAAACTTAGAAACTTTAAACTACTCGCATTAATGTATTTACTCATTTCTTTTAAATTCTTTTTATGTGCTAATAATTCCTCTTTCGTAGGCATATCAACTCCATAATAATCTGGGAATTTTATTTCTGGGCAAGCAATTCTAACATGGACTTCTCTTGCCCCACCCTCATAAAGCATTTTTACAATTTTAAGACAAGTGGTGCCCCTGACCAATGAGTCATCTATTAGTATAATTGATTTATCTTTTACGATACTTCTTGTCGAGCTAAGTTTTAACTTAACGCCAAGACTCCTAATATTTTGCGTTGGCTCAATAAAAGTTCTTCCTACATAATGGTTACGTATAAGACCAAGTTCAAATTTTTTTCCAGATTGATTTGCATAACCTAGAGCTGCTGGAACTCCAGAGTCAGGTACTGGGACTACCAAATCTGCCTCTAAATCAGACTCTTTCGCAAGCTCAGAACCTAGCTTTTTTCTGTATTCATATGCACATTTCCCATTTATTAAACTATCAGGTCGGGCAAAATATATATATTCAAATACACAAGGTCTTGATTTTTGATTAGGAAATGGTTTTATACTTGTTAGAGTATTGTTTTCTACAATTACTATTTCACCATTTTCAACTTCTCTTATAAAAGTAGCTCCTACAATATCTAGCGCACAAGTTTCAGAAGCAAATATGTATGAACTGTTTAATTTGCCAATCACCAAAGGTCTTATTCCAAAGGGATCTCTCACACCAACGAGCTTTTTATTTGTCATTAAAACTAGCGAATATCCACCTTGTATTTGAAATAGGGCTTCTATAAGCTTATCCTTAAATTTCTCTCTTTTCGATTTTGCAATTAGTTGTACGATAGTCTCCGTATCGCTAGTTGTTCTAAAAATGGCACCTTCTTTTACTAGAGTTTCTCTCAACAATAATGCGTTTGTAAGATTTCCATTATGTGCCACACTTAAACCACCAATGTGTAAGTCAGCAAAAAAAGGTTGAATATTTCTTAATGAAGTCTCACCCGTTGTAGAGTACCTTGTATGACCAATTGCTGAAATTCCAGGTAATTTATTTATTGTTTCTGGATCAGTAAAATGATCACCTACCAAACCTTGTCTTTTTTCTGAATGATAGTTTTTTCCATCAAAAGAAACTATTCCGCAACCTTCTTGGCCCCTATGTTGTAAAGCATGTAAACCTAGAGCAACTAAAGCTGATGAATCTTCATGATTTGAAATACCAAAAATTCCACACTCTTCTCTCAATTTATCTTGACTAAATTTTTTCAATTTTTTCTTTCGTATCTATAAAGTCTTCACTTGAGGGAAATTCCTCTATTAAAATTTCACTCCCTTTGCTAATTAAATTAAAAGAGATAGCATCTTCAACTGATATACCCCAGTTTTTATATGGATAAAACCAATTTAATATGGAAAAAATACATACTGATACTACGTATCCCTTAAAAAATCCAAATAACAAGCCGAATATTTTATCTATTAAACCAACCCCAGTCCATTTGACAGCTCTTCCAATTGCTTTACCAATAACAATCATCAAAAATAAAGTTAAAATAAATATTCCTATACCGAGGCCAACATTGTTGATAAACTCTGACTCTACATACTCACTTACTGTAGGTTGAAGTTTTGGCACCATTATTATTGTAACTACTGTAGAGATTACCCATTTCATAAATGATATTAAGCTTAACGAAAATCCTTTTAAAAAACATTGAATGATACAATATATAAAAATAAAAATTGTTGACATATCAAAAATATTTATATTGTTTAATATTTCTTCAAAAAAATTAGTTAGCATAATTATTGCACTATCTTTCTCCGAAAGGCTTGTATATTAATAGCAATTTAGGTAGCAAAGTAAGAACAGAAATCATAGCGAGCAACATAGCTATTCCAGTAAAAATACCAAAATAAATAGTAGGAATAAAATTAGATAATATTAAAATAGAGAAACCAAACACTATAGTGATAGATGTATTTAAAATTGCTATACCTACAGTTTTGTGACATCTATCTAAGGTTTTATTATAATCTTTTAATTGTTCAAATTCTTCTCTAAATCTATAGATATAATGTATACTATTATCTACAGCTATACCAATTGTGATAGCCGCAATAGTAATAGTCATCATATCAAGCGGGATATCCATTAATCCAATTATTCCTAAAATAAAAAATGCAGCAATAAAATTAGGAACAACACCAATGAAAGATAAAGTTATATTTTTAAATAAAATAAAAAACATTAAAAATATTCCCAGCATAACAATTCCTAATGTTAAGATTTGTGATTTAAATAAACTCTGCAATAAATTATTAAATAAAATTAAAACTCCGGCTAATTTATATTCATTTTCTTCGAAACCTAACTTAGTATTTAGCTCAAGGTTAATCTTTTTAATTAAATCATCTCTCCTTAAATCTTTTAATGAGTCTTTTATTCTAACGAAAATTCTTGCCTCATCTTTTTCTACTGAAATATAAGGTGTTACTATCTCTTTTTTTATTTCTTTGGGAATTTTACTATATAAAACAGCTATCTCTAAACTTTGTAATTCTTTTTTATTTAGGTCTTCTGCGACCCTTAAAATTGACCCAAAAGATAAAACTTTGCCAATTTCTGGTAAGGACTCCAAATAATCGTGAACTATTAGTATTCTGTCCATTTTGTCTCTAGTGAACCAATATTTCGATTTTTTTTCATTTTTTTCATTGTCTTCGTCCCATTCTGAGAACTCATCATCGGCATTATTTGCATTTTCATTATTATTTTGTTTTGTAGGAAATCTTAATATTATATTTAATGGGGTAGTTCCCCCTAGTTCATCATCAATTTTTTTCATACCTTTATAAATTTCTGTTTCTCTATCAAAATAATTTATAAAACTATTTTCCACTTCTAACTTTAATATGCCAATAATACTGGCAATTATTACTACTCCCGTTAAACCAAATATTGCTACATTACTTTTTTTTGCAAAAGACCCAAGAATTGACGTAACAAAAGATTTTTCAGTATTTCTTATATTTATTTCAGTTTCGCTGGAAAAAATATTTAATAATGATGGCAATAGAAAAAAAGTTACTAGCAAAGAAACTATTAAACCTAAAGTCATCATCCAGCCAAAATCTATTATAGGTTTTATTCCACTAAAAATTAGTGAGAGAAAAGCACAAATCGTTGTAAGAACAGTATAAAGAATTGGAAGCATCATTTTTTTACTTGCTCTTAATATTGCCTCCTCTTTCGAATAGATGGGAAATTCTTTCTTTAATTGTAAAAATCTTACCGTAACATGAATATTCATTGCCATGTTAAGTATGAGCATTAGAGCTATAAAATTTGAGGAAATTACTGTGACTTTCCAACCAATTAACCCTAGTAATCCAATCATAATTATTACTGAAGTAGAACAGCCTAGCAAAGGTATTACTACCCATTTTATATTTCTAAAAATAAACCAAAGAGTAAAAACTATAAAAATAAACACACCGAAACCAAATACTATTATATCGCTTTTAATAAAACTCATCATGTCATCTGCAATCATCGGAATTCCTCCAAGATGTATATTTGCATTTTCCCCGTATTTATTTATTACATCACGAATCTCTGAAATATTTTGGTGATTTCGTGTATTGTAAAGATTTTTATAATCCTCATACTCTTTAAGAAAATTTTTATAATTTTTTTTTTCTTCTTTTGTTAAGCCAGTATCAATTGATTGATAATAATATTTATCCTTGACTTTTATGTATTCTGCGAGCCTTTCATCTTTTTTTAAGTAAACTACTATTCCTGACGTTTTGCCATCTTCACTAATGACATAATTTTTGTATATAGGACTATTTATAATTTCTTCAAAACCTCTTTTTCTATCAATTTCGGGATAAGCTAAAGTTTTATAATTTTTTAGTCTATCCATTAAATTTTCGTCAGTACTTTTTAATAAGGGCACATCGATAACAGTAATTACCGAGTCGACCCATGTTAATTTTTCAATTTTAGACTTGAGTAATTGTAAATTTAGAATTGTTTCTTTTTCAGTAAAACTAGATACGGGAGTGTATGTTAAAACTAGAAAATCTTTATTTCCATAAGTTTCATTAACTTCTCTTAAGTACTTTAGATCCTTGTCTCCCTCTAGTAATAATGCATCTGAAGATGCGTCTAAATTAAAGTTTTTTGCCTGATAAAAAGAGCAAATAATTACTACCACTAAAAATAGAAGAGTAATTTTTGCAAAATCTATAACTATTTTTTTATAAATTTTAGACCACATTTAGATATTTCAGATATATCTTAATTAATTGATAACGAAAGAAAAAATTAGGTCTAATTCTTACTTAAATCTTTGAATTTTGTATATATTCCCTCAAACTCTACTTTTACGGTACCAGTAGGACCATGTCTTTGCTTGCCTAGTATAATGTCTGCCAAACCGTTGACATCATTCATTTTGGATTGCCATTCGGCATGTTCTATAGAACCCAGTTTTGGTTGCTTTCTCTCAAGATAATACGCTTCTCTGTACACAAACATTACGACATCCGCGTCTTGCTCTATTGATCCAGACTCTCTTAAATCAGCCAATTGAGGTTGTTTATCATCTCTTTGTTCCACAGCTCTAGATAATTGAGATAAAGCTAGAACTGGTACAGACAATTCTTTCGCTAAAGCTTTTAATCCTTGAGTGATTTCAGATATTTCTTGGACTCTTCCGTCGTTTTTATTTGAGCTTGATCTCATTAACTGAATATAATCAACTACAACTAAACTTAAGCCAAATAATCTTTTCATTCTTCTAGCTCTGTTACTTAAAGTGGCAATAGTAATTGCCGGAGTCTCATCAATATATAATGGTAAGTTATAAATATTCCTAGAGGTTTCAATATATCTATTAATTTCTTCTTCTGAAACTTTTCCGCGTCTTATATCGTCAGATCTAATTTTAGCTTGCTCTGATAAAATCCTTGTTGATAATTGTTCTGAAGACATTTCAAGAGAAAAGAAAGCCACAGATGATTTCTCTTGTCTTTTCAAAATACTTTGTGAGGCGTTGTATGCAATGTTAGTCGCCAAAGCCGTTTTACCCATTGAAGGTCTACCGGCTAGAATTATTAAATCTGATTTATGTAACCCACCTAATTTTTCATCAAGATCAGTTAAACCTGTTGGTACACCGACAAGTCCTCGATCATTTTGCATAGCGACAGTAGCCATTTCAATTGTTTGATCTAAAGCTTGATTAAACTTTAAAAAAGACTGAGAGAATGTTCCTCTTTCAGCTAAGTCAAAAAGAGATTTTTCTGTGTTTTCGATAATATTTTCGGCATTTTGCTCCTGAGTAGAGTCCAAAGTGTCTGAAGAAAGTTTTTCAGAAATCATAATTAATTCTCTTCTCAAATACATTTCATGAATAATTCTTGCGTAGTCTATAGCCTGTTTAGAAGAACTAGAAAATCTTGTAAGCTTCACTAGATACTCTGTGCCTCCAACCTCATTAAGCATATTATCTTTTTCAAAAAAATTTTTCAAAGTTATAGGATTTGCTATCATCCCTTTATTATTTAAGTTTTCTATGACTTCATAAATTTTGATATGTGCAGGATCATAAAAAATTGAAGAATTTACAATTGAGGATATTTCATCAATTATATCGTTGTTAACAAGAATTGAACCTAAAAGAGCCTGCTCAGCCTCAAGGTTAGAAGGTTGAGAGTTTTTTTGCTTATTTTGAAGTGTATTAATTTCTTTCACAAAAACATATTAGATCTATGTTGTTCTTTATAAAGAGAAAAGTTACACACTTATTTTTAAGATCTGTGGAAAAGTTATTTAGACTGAATCTTTTCTATTTTAATCGTAATATTAGCTTTTACCTCTGAATGAAAATGCACTTCGACTTTAAAAGAACCTATTTTGTTAAGTTCATTTTTTAAAATTATTTGAGACGGGCTTACTTCAGCGTTCATTTTTTCTTTAATCAAATTAGTTATTTCTTTTGGTTTTACACTACCAAACAATTCACCATTTTCTTTACATTCTCTGTTAAAAATTACGTTTTTATTATTTATAAGATTTGCTGTTTCTTTATACTTGTTTTTTAATTCTATATTTTTTTTATTAAGCTCATCTTTTTTCTTACTTACTAAATCTAGGTTTTCTTTATTAAATCTCAAAGCTTTTCCTTTTTTAAGTAGGAAATTTCGTCCATAGCCGTCTTTGACTTTTACTTTATCTCCGATATTACCTAAGTTTAAAATATTTTCTAAAAGTATTAATTCCATTATACTAAACCCAAGATTTTAGCTTTTTTTATTTCTCTTGTTAGTTTTTTTTGCTTATTGAAAGAAACAGAAGTAATTTTTGAAGATATAATTTTGCCATTTTCAGAAATATATTTTTTTAAAAGACTAATATTCTTGTAGTCAATGATCGGCGCATTCTTGATTGACAAAGGGCATTTTTTTGAAAATTTACCGTCGTTTTTCTGAAATAAGCTTAGTTTATTTAAAGAATTTGAACTCCTTTTTTGAAATTTTTTATTTCTTCTTTTCATTATTGCTGATTATTTTTTTTAAAAAACTCATTTTTAGTATCTAGCTTTTTGTACTTTACAATTAAATACCTTATTACAGAGCTATCAATTTTAATTTTTTTTTCAAATTCATTTAGAGTTTTTTTGTTACCTTCAAATTTATAATGAATATAAAAACCTTTTTTATAATTTCTAATTTTATTAGCCAAATTTAGTAAACCCCATTCCTCTATTTTTATTACTTTTCCGGAGGCTGTGTTAATAACATCATTATATTTGTTTTTAATAGTTTTTAATTCTTTTTCGGCTAAATCTTGCTTAGCAATTATAGTGTTTTCGTAAAATGCCATAATATTTAAGTGTATATGTGTTTTAAAAGCTGGTTTATACTATAAAAATTAATTATAGCAATAGTAATAATTATTAATTTAACGTTATAAATGAACGCTTTATTATTTCCAGGTCAGGGATCTCAAGTAGTTGGCATGGGATCGGAGTTTTTTAAAAATTTCAATATTGTAAAAAAAATTTTTCAAGAAGCAGATGACAAATTAAAATATCCAATTTCAAAAATTATTCTTGAAGGTCCTGAAGAACAATTACAATTAACCAAAAATACTCAACCAGCAATTTTAACTGTAAGTTACTCAATTTTCAAAGTTATGAAAGAAGAATTTAATTTCGATTTTGAAAAATTTAAATTTTTTGCGGGTCATTCTTTAGGTGAGTATAGTGCACTTGTCTGTTCAAATAGTTTAAAATTTACAGACGCATTATACCTTCTTCATGAGAGAGGTAAATCTATGCAAGAAGCTGTTCCTGTTGGTCAAGGAGGCATGTTAGCTGTGCTTGGTACAGATTATATCAAAATCGATAATTTACTCAAAACCCTTAAACTTGAAAAGGGTGTTTGTGAAATTGCAAATGATAATGCCAATGGTCAAATTATTTTAAGTGGTGATAAAATTAAAATTGATGCATTCAAGAACATATTGAAAGAAAATAATATAAAATCTATCCCTCTTAAAGTAAGTGCTCCATTCCACTGCTCTTTGATGAAGCCAGCTGCAGAAAAAATGAAACAAAAAATTAATGATGTGAATATTTCCTCACCGATTAAAAAGGTTTTTTGCAATGTTACTGCAAATTCAGAAAATGATCCAAAGAAAATTAAAAACTTATTGGTTGAACAAATATATTCTACAGTAAGGTGGCGTGAGAGTATCATTAATTTGTCAAATACAGGAGTAAAAAATTACGTTGAAATTGGACCAGGAAAAGTTTTGACTGGCATGGTAAAAAGAACTATAAAAAATAGTAATTGCTATTCAATTAATACAATTGAAGAAATTAGAAACTTAAATAATGAATTTAAAGGATAAAAAAATCTTAATAACTGGTGCAACAGGTGGAATAGGGAATAGCCTTGTACAAAAATTTCATACACTTGGATGTATAATTTTGGCTACTGGTACAAATGAAGAAAAATTAAATAAACTAAAAAATGATTTTAAAAATATACATATTGAAAAATTTAAATTAGATGAACATAGTAAGATAGAGGAATTTATTGAAAAAATTGATAAAAAATTAAACGGGATCGATGTATTAGTAAACAACGCAGGCATAACACTAGACAATTTATCGATAAGATTAACCGAAGATAATTGGAAAAAAGTTCTAGATATAAACCTAACTTCTACATTTTTGATGTGTAAATATTCTATAAAAAAAATGTTAAAAAGAAAATTTGGAAGAATAATTAATATTACATCTATTGTCGGCCATACTGGTAACTTAGGCCAAGCTAATTATTCTGCCTCTAAAGCTGGTATTGTTGCTTTCTCAAAGAGTTTAGCAATTGAATATGCTAAAAAGAACATTACTATAAATTGTGTTTCTCCGGGCTTTATTAAAACAGAAATGACAGATAAAATAAACGAGGATTTTAAAAATAAGTTGATCGACAAAATACCAGCTGGAACTCTAGGTTCAGGGGAGGATGTTTCAAATTGTGTTGCTTTTTTAGCCTCTGACATGGCCAACTACATTAACGGTGAAACTATTCATGTTAATGGTGGTATGTATATGGCTTGACAATTCTATTTAATAATCTAATAAGAAATTATAAACACGAAAGGAATTCATGTCAGACGATGTTAAAAGCAAAATCAAAAAAATAGTTGCAGATCATCTAGGTATAGAAGAAGAAAAAGTTACTGAGGAAGCAAGTTTTATTGACGATTTAGGCGCAGATAGCCTAGACACAGTCGAATTAGTAATGGCTTTTGAGGAAGAATTTGGATCAGAAATTTCAGATAGTGAAGCTGAGAAGATTTTAACTGTCGGGGATGCAATAAAGTTTATTGAGAGTAAAACTAGTTAATTTTCCTTAATAGTCATGAAAGATGGTGGAAAAAATATTATGCTTATTCTGTCATCTCCCTCCGGTGTTGGAAAAACAACTTTAACAAAAAAAATTCAACAAAAATATCAGTCATTTAAAATATCTGTTTCAAATACTACAAGAAAACCAAGGTCAAATGAGGTAGATGGTGTTGATTATTTTTTTGTCTCAAAAGATAAATTCTTGAATTTAATAAATGAGGGTAAGTTTTATGAACATGCTAAAATATTTGAAAATTATTATGGAACATTAAAAAAAAATGTTGATGAAATAATCGTTTCTAATGACATCATATTTGATATTGATTGGCAAGGTACAAAACAATTGTCGAAGTTTAAACATTTGAACTTAATAAAAATATACTTAATAACAAAAAATAAAGAAGAATTGAAAAATAGATTAATTAAACGAAATCAAAATACATCTAAAGAAGTTGAAAAAAGGTTTAAGTCATTTGATGCTGATATTAAACACTGGAATGACTACGATTACATCATAATTAATGACAATCTTGAAGTATGTTTTAAACAGATAGAAAAAATTATAAGCTATCAAAAAAGCAAACTATCTACTCTTATCAATTAATTCTGCAATTTTAAAATAAATTTCTGGCTTTAAATCTGAGGGTCGAGAGTTAAGCTTTAAATCCTTTATACTATTAATTTGGACAGTATTTAATAAGCTCCTCAAATTTTTATTTATCATTTTTCGTTTTTTTGAAAAAAAAATATTTGTTACTTTTTCTAACGTGTATAAATTAGTAATTTTATATTTTAAATTAAACTTAGGTGTAAAGTGAAGAACCATAGATGTTATTTTAGGTTTTGGAGTAAAGCAGTTACGGGAAACAAAAAATTTTTGTGCCAAATTTAATTTGTAATTTGTTAAAATCGAAAGCCTTCCATAGTCGGAAGACTGATATTTACCTATAATTTTTTGTCCTAATTCTTTCTGAAACATAAATATAATATCTGATAGTTTATTTTTTAAATTATCTAATTTTAAAACCTTAACTAATATTTGAGAAGAAATATTATATGGTAAATTACCAAATATTATTGAGTTATTTTTTATTATTTTCTTTAAATTTATTTTGAGAATATCATCATTATGAATATTAATGATTTTATTATCTAAATATTTTAATCTTAATTTTCTTGATAAATTAAGATCTTTTTCTACTAGTATTAAAGAACGCGGTTTTTTAATTAAAATTTCTTCAGTCAAAGCACCTCTTCCAGGCCCAATTTCAATTACATTCCTGTTATTAATTTCAACTAAATTTATTATTTTTTTTATTATATTCTTATCAATTAAAAAGTTCTGCCCAAGTGATTTTTTTACAAAACTCATTAACTTAAATTTTATTTATATACTCTATACATCTTTGAAGACTTAAAGGATTAGCTAAATTTTTTCCTATCATCTCCTTAGCTGTACCATGATCGGGAGAAACTCTTGGGTATTTAAGTCCTAATGTAATATTAATTGCATCAAATTTAAAAATTGACTTAAATGGCCCAAGAACTTGATCATGATACATACCGATTATCGCATTGTATTTTTTGTAATCATTAATAAAAATAGTATCAGCTGAAAAAGGCCCGTCTATACTTATCCCTAATTTTTTTATTCTTTTTAAAGACGGTATTATTATTTTCTTTTCTTCAGATTTTTTATCTAACTCTGCATTATGTGGGTTTAAACCTAAAATTGCAAATTTTGGTCTTTTTTTAAATCTTTTTTTGAACCAAAAATTAATCCTAGAAACTTTTTTTATTATCAAATTTTTATTTATATATTTTGAAACCTGACTTACATCTACATGAGTTGTAATAGGGCAGACAGACAATTTACTATTACTAATTAACATTACTTCAGATCTATCATTAATTTTGCATTTTTCGGCTAAATATTCAGTAACACCAATTTTACTCTTATTTAAAAGGCGCTTATTTATTGGGCAATTAATTATACCTTTTACCTTATTTTCAATAGCGTATTTATGCGCTAAATTTAAAGAGCTAGTAATAAATCGAGATGATTCCTTTTTACTTACATTAAAAGGGTTTTTAAATTTTAAATCTATATCTATTACTTTCAATTTACTCTCTTTTATATTTTCATCAATATTTTTGACAGGTTCCAATTTAATTGAATAATTAAGCCTTTTGAATTGTTGTTTTAACAAGCCAATATTTGAGATTAAATAAATTTTTTTTTTAATATTTTGGGGTATTTTTTTCCAACATTTATAAATAATTTCAGCGTTTACACTATTTGGATCTCCAAAAATAATAATTATTTTTTCTTTCATTTGTATTCAATTAGGCTTGTATTTTTAAGTTTGGATAAGTGACTTCTAGAATATAAATTAAATAATTCATTTTTTTTATTGTTTATTAAATTTTTTTTTAGTTTTACCAAATCAATTTTTTTTGGTTCAGACGATCTTTTATCTAAAATTTTTAAAAATAATACACTATTTTGAGATAAAATTGGTTCGCTAATTTCTCCGATTTTCATTTTTGAAACTAGAGTATAAATTTTTGGAGATAAAGATTTTGAATTAATCCATCCTAAATCACTTTTTTTTTCGGATGACAAGGAAGTGCTGTATTTTATTGCAGTTAATTCAAAACCTTCTAATTTAATATTTTCTTTAACCTCTGAAATAGTTTCTTTGTCTTTTTCAGTATTATCTAATAGCACTTCTATTTTAGAAATTCTAAATTCTTCAATTTTTTTTTGATTTTTTACTAAATTTTCAATTTCTAAATTTATAGAATTATCATCGATTTCTATTTTATTTGAATAAATTTTATAGATGTATTGTTGCCATTTAAATTGGGTCTCTATTTCTTCAATAAAGAAAGCATAATCTAGATTATTTTTTTCAAACTTTTCCTTTAATGTCTTTATATCGTTTGATGAAATTGAATTTAAGTAATCATTAATTTGTTTTGGATTAATTTTAAAATCATATTTTGATAATTCAATTTTTTTAAGTTTAAAAAGCAATAAAGAATCTAAAGCTTGCTTCTTGACGTTATCAATATTTTTTTGATTTATTTCTTGATTATTCAATACAAGTGAACTTAAGATTTTATTTTTTACTTCATAATTGCTTATAATTTCATTTTCTACTTTAAGAACGATGTTGCTTTCAATTTTAGCTACTAAAGAATTTTGAAGCAATAAAAAAATACTTAAATAAAAATATAATTTTATAATATTTTTCATTTACTAAATGATGGCGAATTAATATTTCCAAATGGTGTTAGGGTAATTTTAAACATTAAAGAATTTTCAGGTTCAAGCTCAGAGTCTGTATAAAACTCTCTCCTATAAACTAATCCTGCTCTTAAACAATCATTTAAATATTCATAACTTAAATTATAGAACTCAGATGAATTAGTTACTAGATTTCTTTTTGTTTCAAAAGAAAAGACACCTTGATCTTTATTTAAAATATTTAGTTTTGTTTTAAAATACTCTTGGTTTCCAACATGCTTATTTTCTTGAAGGTAGTTAAAGTCTACCTCGACTGAATTCAAATTAAAGCTCGTTCCTATTTCGTTATAATTAAAATCACTATAGTTCTGGTCAATTGAAAAATCATAATTTAAACTAATTTTTTCGTTTATCCTATAATTAGCTGAACCAAATAAATCTGATATTTTTTCATCTAAACTTGTTTTTGATGCCATTTTTTTATTTTCTTTTTCATTAATGACTTGAGCTAAAGAAAAATCAAAATCTTTATTATTTTTTTTTACGTTATAATCAAGACCTATTGTCGAACTTAAGCCAGTCTCAAAATTATTGATTTTATCAATTCTATTCATTTCAAATGCAGTAATTGGTGTTAATCTGCTGCCTTCTATTTCTTTTCTCATACTTCCAGGCGCATACCTAATGAGCATTTTTGGCGTTAGTAGATGATTAGTATTATTTATATTTTTATATAAGTCAATTTGAGAAAATAAACCTAAAGCCCCAAAAATTTCACTAGTAGTATCTTTTTTAAAAAGATCAACATTCTTAGTTTCATAATTGATATTTTTTATGTTGCCTAAAACTTTTGTACTTAAACCCTTATCAAAATTTTTCTCTACTAAGTTCCAATCAAAATCATTTATCAAAAAACGAGTTGTTTTATTTGTATCATAGTTGTGTATTTTTAAATTAGTTTGCAAGTCAAGATTTCCAAAACTATTATTACTAATTAAATTTTTATCAATTGTTACCTCAGGTAATATGTATTCATATTTATCATTGTAAGTATCTTTCAAAGTCTCATAAATACTAGCATTCAAACCTAAAAACATATCTTCATCTTGATGAGTAAAATTCAAAGAACTTTCAAGTGTATCTGTATTAAAATCAACTAAATTCGATTCAATCTTATATAATTTTAAATATTTATCATTAGATACATTCTGCACTGATAAACTTAGACTACTGTCTGAGTCATTTGAATTAGAAAAGTTTTTTACAAATTTAGAAAAAAAATGTGATTTTTCACCAGCCTTTTTTGAAATACTCGTTTTTTTATAACCTTTCGTGTATCCAAAATCTGCTAAAAAATTAGATTTTCTAAATGCCTGATGATATTCTCCTAAAAATAAAGGATTTTCGGTAAAATATAAATTATTTGTGATCGTAAAATTTTTATCCTTGCTTAATGCCCAAAAGTACGGAATTGACATTCCAGACCCAAGATTTTTGGTATCAGAGTATGAAGGTGGCAAAAAACCGGATCTTCTGTCAACTGTAGGATCCGGATGAGACAATTTAGGTAAATAAAAAATTGGAATATCATAAACTTTCACAACTGCATTGTCATAGTAGATAGTTTTCTTTTTATTGTCATGAAGCATTTTTGAAGACTGGATAGTCCACGGAGGACATTTGTCATTTTTTCTGTAATCACATAATGTGAAAACACTTTTTCCAAAGGACTTTGTGTCTTTATCCAACTTTAAAGTATTAGCAAAAATTCTTGGTTTATTTTTTTTATTAATTTTAAAGTCTTCTTGATTCAAGAAAGCTTTAATATCGGTGCCTAACATTTCTTTTTTTTTTGTATCAATATAAAGTTGAGAAAATTCATATGAATTTTTCATCTTATCTACAATTTTAGCTAATCCTACAGACTTAAAAATACTAGATGCCGTTTGGTATTCAAAATTTTCTAAATATACTTTATTATTATCTGAGTCTGTAATAATAGTTTTATCGAGAGATTTAATAATTCCATTTTTATCATCTAAAATAATATTTTGTCCTTCTATTATGTAATCTTCTGAAGTTATAATTTTTGTTTTACCTATACTTTTGAATATCTTAATATTTTCATCATACTCTGCATATTCAGTTTGAATGATATTATTTTTCACATCAACGGCTTTAACACCATCTTTTAAGATAAGAAATTTACGTTTTTTATTATACTCTGCAAATTGAGCCTCAATAGTATTATTGCTCTCAGTTCGCACTAAAACATCTTTTTCAAAAACTGAAGTTTCTGTGTTTTTGTCGATGGAAATATTTTTAGCCTCAATTGATAAATTTTCAGCATATAAAGAATTTTTTAAAAAAATTAAAAAAAAAATATTAATAATAAAAAATTTATTTTTCATTAATTTGCAATACTCCAATGAAAGTAAAAAAACTGAGTGCCAAAACTGGTGCCCAAATTGCTAATACAAGTGGTATTCTGTCTATTTGTCCTAAAGCCAGGGAAAGGTCTTTAAAATAGAAAGTTAAAACACTTGTAATCAATCCTAAAACAATAAGTCTTACATTGTCTGATTTTTGCAAGTTATTCATTGTGAAAATAGAGGCTAACCCAGTCATCAAAAGTAAGAAAAATGGTATCGATAACATTGTGTTTAAGCTTTGATTTAAAAAGGTTTTGTTATAACCACTATCAAGTAAATCTTGGTAGTTAACTACGATATCAATAAAAGACATGGTATCGAAATTTTTGAAAAAAGTATTAATTTTCTCATAATCATAATTTGAGTAAATTTCAAAATTTTCTAATCTTCTACTCTCTAAAACTCCATTTATTGGTTTAAAAATAGTCACATTTTCCAAAACCCATTTTTTGTCACTTATATTCACTTTATTTGATATGATCTTTTCTTTTAAATTAGAGTTTTCATCTAAATGAAAAATTGTTACATCCAATAGATTAAAACCTTCTGGTTTATTTGCTGAGATAACACGGTGAGTATTATTTAAATATTCTTTTATCCATAATCCATTTTTATTAAATGTAACTAAATGGTCAATATCTCTAGAATAATTGGATTTTGTTCGCTCATAATATTTGGACATCGAAGAGGTTATTGGATTGATCAAAATTAGTATTATCCAACCTAAAATAAAAGATGTTAATGCTAAAATAAAAAATATTTTAATATTTGAGTATCCAAATACTTTTAAAGTTATTAAATCTTTATTATTTCTAATACTTAACATAAACCACATACTTGAAATGAAAATGATAAAAGGAAGAATTTTTATCAGCATTCCTGGTATTAGTATACTTGTCAGAACTAAAGGCATAAAAAAACTTACATTTAAATTTTTAAAAAATTCAATTTCCTCGAATAAATTCAGTATCATTCCGAAACAATAAGCAGCTAAAACTACTAAGAGAAATCTCTTAAGAAAATTTCTTAAAATATAATTTAAAATTACCTTATTCATTAATTTTAGACTCGTTTGAAAATTTAAAGTATAAATACGTATAAATAAAAAAAATCATTAAAAAAGGTGAGATTACAAAAGCTAATCTTGTTAAATAATTTATTCCTGTATATCTAACAGTCATCTCTATGATTATTAATAGAAGGAAACTATAAATAAAAATACTTGCCTTATTTAAGAATTTTCTTTTTGTTTTGATTAATAACAATGAACAGATTAATGCCAAAACTGGAATATAAAAAGGAAGAATTATACGTCTGTTAAGTGTAGGTAATATTTCTTTTTTAACATCTCCTTTGCATATATCGTTTTTATTCTCTCTATTAATAAAACAACCTAATAGTTTTATTGTTTCAGTTTCCTGAAGTTTTGGACTTTTGATAGTAGCAGTTGTGAGATTGCTTAAATCAATATTAAGTTGATCAAATTTGATAATTTCATTTTCATTACCGTCATTTGTGGAAGAAATAATTTGACCATTAAATAAAAATATTTTTCTTTTTTCTACAATTCCACTATTTGCGATTATAGTTGTGCTGCTTGATTTTTTAACATTAGACGAAAGTCCCCTAAGGTTGTTTGCCCTATCATGAAGAAAAATACCTTTTAATTCATTGTTAATTTTTTTCTCAACTAAAAAAGTAAATCCTTTAAAGGAGTCACTAAATTGTTGTGTTTTTACAGTTGGTAAAAAAGAATTGAACTGTTCTTGACTTAAAAGTTTTCTTGATTTGTTTAGTGCATAAGGAGTTAAAAAAGTTGATAAAATTAAATATAAAATCAAAATTGAAATAGAAATAATAAAAAATAAATTGATTACTTCCATTTTTTTTACACCTGAGGTCCATAAAATAATGAACTCATTATCCTGAATATGCTTAATTATAAATATTGATAGGGATAATAAAAAAGATAAAGGTATAAATTTTGGTGTAATTCCAAAAAGATTTAAAAATGAATATTTAAAATATGTTCCTACAGGATAGCCATTTTCAACAATAAGATCTAAAAAGCTAACTGACCTCACCGTTAGCGCTATGAGAGATAAACCAAACAAAATGACAAAAAATGTTTTTATTATCTCTATGAAAAAATTTCTATAAATTTTGTTTTGCAGCATGGTAATTTAATGTATATAAATAAAGCAACCATCATCAAATTTCAATCTATGGTTTAACTATGACCAATTTTCCATTGAAATCTGATATATTTGGACATATACAGCTCTGAAATCGATCATTTTTTTAATAAAAATTATGTCTGTAAAAATAAATTACTCAAAGAAAACAGCTGGCAAATATTCAAATAACTTGATTATTTTTTCCGATGAAAAATTCAATTTGAAAAACATAAGAAAATTCCTATCCACTTCAGAATTTTCTTACATAAATGATTTACTTAAAAATAGCGATTTAAAAAAAAATTTGTTAAATTTTGAACTATCCTCGCAAAAAAAAATTTTGCTTATATCAATTAAAAATAATTTAAAAATTTCAGATATTGAAAATTTAGGAGCAGAACTTTACGGTAGGATTAATCACGGGAAGAATAGCAGTTATTTATTAATTTCAGATAGTATATCAGAAAGGCACAATAATTTTTTAGGTCATTTCCTTCACGGCTTTAAATTAAAATCTTATGAATTTAAAAAATATAAAACTAAAAAAGAGTCTCGCGTAATTTCAATTAGTGTTGTAGGAAATAAAAACCAACCATCAAAACAGACTCAATTAAAATTTGAGGCTTTAGAAAAAGGAACTTTTTACGCTAGAGATTTAGTTTCAGAACCAGGTAATATTTTGCATCCAGATGAATATGCAAAAAGAATAAATTCTTTGAAGAAGGATGGTTTAAAAGTTAATATTTTTGATGAGAAGAAATTAAAAAGTCTTGGAATGCATGCCTTACTTGGTGTAGGCCAAGGAAGTATTAGAGGATCATATCTAGTTACTATGGAGTGGAATGGAGCAAAAAATAATTCTAAACCACTAGCTTTTGTGGGAAAAGGAGTATGTTTTGATACAGGCGGTTACTCATTAAAACCTGCAAGATTTATGGAAGATATGACTTATGATATGGCAGGCTCTGCGACTGTAGTCGGATTAATGAAAAATTTTGCAATTAGAAAAGCAAAAATTAATGCAGTTGGCGTCGTAGGCTTAGTTGAAAATATGGTTAGTGGAAACGCACAAAGGCCTGGAGATATTGTAAAATCTTATAGTGGCAAAACTATAGAAATTCTTAATACAGATGCAGAAGGTAGACTAGTTTTAGCTGATGCACTTACTTTTACTGAAAAAAAATATAAACCAAAATTTATTGTTGATCTCGCTACTTTAACTGGAGCTATAATAGTTTGTTTAGGGTCAGAATATGCAGGTCTTTTTTCAAATGATGATAAATTATCTAAACAAATTTTTGATGCCGGTGAAAAAGTTGAAGAGAAAGTATGGAGAATGCCTTTGCATAAAAATTATGACAAATTAATGAATTCTAAAAATGCTGACGTTCAAAATATAAATTATGTAGGGGGAGCCGGTTCAACGACTGCAGCACAATTTTTACAAAGATTTATTTTAAATAAAACCCCATGGGCGCATTTAGATATAGCGGGTATGGCTTTTTCTAAATATGGAGGAGCGCTCAATTCAGGAGGAGCAACTGGCTTCGGAGTAAGACTTCTAAATGAACTAGTCGAAAAAAATTATGAGTAAGATTGAGCAAACCCTCTCAATTATAAAACCAGATGCTGTCGAAAGAAATCTTGTAGATGAAATAAAATCTATTTTTACAAAAAATAACTTAAATATCAAAGAGAATAAAAAAATTCATATTACAAAAGAGGAAGCTGCTGAATTTTACAAAGTTCATCAATCTAAACCTTTTTATGAGGATTTATGCTCGTATCTTTCATCTGGCCCAATATTAGTAATGATTTTAGAGGGAGAAAATGCTGTATTTTTAAATAGAAAGTTAATGGGAGCTACTGATCCGTCAAAAGCGGAGGAAAATACAATTAGGAAACTATATGGGATTTCAATTGATAAAAATTCTGTTCATGGATCCGATTCATTAGAGAATGCAAAAAATGAAATTAATTTTTTTTTTAAAAATTAATTTTTTCTAAAAACTTTTATTATTGCCTCTGGAAAAGAGAAGTACTCCAGCTTTTGTGTTTTAGTTTTAAGAGTTTCTTCATTATCTTCAGAAGAAATAAAAAAACTCTTTTGAACAATTATATTTCCACCATCTAATTTTTCATTAACATAATGTACTGTACAGCCGGATTTTATTTCATTATTTTTCTTAATTCTTAAAAACGTATTTAATCCTTTAAATTTTGGGAGTAGAGATGGATGAATATTTATAATTTTTTTTCCATATTTCTGAAGAAATTTCTTCGAAATTATTTTCATATAACCAGCCAAACAAATAAAAGATATTTTATAATTCTTTAAATTTAGTAAAATTTTATTTTCATAATTTCTATTATTAGTATTTATAATTAATATGGGTATTCTGTTTTTTTTTGCATAATTTAATCCTTTAGCGTTTTTGTTATTACTAATTACAAGCTTAATATTAATTGGAAAAGTATATTCTCTTGATTTAAGTATTAAATTTCTAAGATTAGTTCCATTTCCAGATATAAATACGCAGGTATTTTTTTTTACCATATTAAAGTATTGATAATATTAATTTTTTTTCTTTCTTTAGATAAATGACCTATTTCGTAGGGTTTATATTTTTTTGGAAATATTTTAATTATTTTTTTCAAATTTTTCTTTGGTGCAATCACACAAAAACCAACGCCGCAATTAAATGTTGTTAACATTTCTTTATCAGTAATATTTTTTCTTTTTAACCATTTAAATATAGATCCAATTTTAATTAGTGATAAGTCTAAATTTAAAGATAAATTATCTGGTATTGATCTCATCAAATTTTCGACCAAACCTCCACCTGTAATATGTGCAGCTGAACTTATGAGGCTTTTGTTAGATAGTTTTAATATTTCTTTAGTATAAATTCTCGTTGGTTGTAATAGATCTTCTCTTAATTTTTTTTTAATCTTACTGCCTTTAATAATTTTTCTGACCAATGAATAACCATTTGAATGAATACCATTTGACGGTATTGCAAGAATGATGTCACCATCCTTTACATTTTGTTTACTTAATACTTTCTTTTTAGAAACTATCCCCACACTAAATCCAGCTAAATCAAATTTATTTTTTGAGTATATGCCTGGCATCTCAGCAGTTTCACCGCCAATTAAAGAACAGTTTGCCAATTTACATCCTTTGAAAATCCCGCTTAAAATTTTTTTTGTTTTTTTTAAATTTAATTTTCCCACTGCAATGTAATCTAAAAAAAATAATGGCTTTGCTCCCTGAACTATTAAATCATTCACACACATAGCAACTAAATCAATTCCGATAGTGTTGAATTTATTAAATTTATTTGCTAGATCAACTTTAGTTCCTACTCCATCAGTGCAAGAAACTATTAAAGGATCTTTAATTTTCTCTTTGCTAATATCAAAAATCGAACCAAATCCACCAATAACTTCTTTGTTGAAATGACTATTCGTTTTTTTGACATTTTTTTTTGATAAATTAGATATATGTTTTACCAACTTGTTTGCTAATGAAATATTTACACCACTTTTTTTGTAACTATTTTGTATTTTTTTCATTAATAAAAATGATATTTAGATTTATGAATTTTATAAAATTAATATCGATTATTTTAATTATTTTTTTGAAAACTGGAAACGTTTTATCTAAAGATAATATCTTTAATGTTAATAATATAGAGGTTGTTAAAAAAGGTAATTTATCAAATAATGCTTTAGCAAATATAGCTATCAAGCGAGGATTTATAGATTTAATTGAAAAAATTCTACTAGAAGAGGATAAGAAAAAGTTAATACGATTAAATCTTGCCGAAATAAAAGAACTAGTTTCTTATTACCAGGTTATTAGCGAAAAAGAGAATAAAAATGAAGATAATAAATTAAGTTTCAATATCTTTTTTGATAGAGATAAATT
>CACOWD010000003.1 GCA_902630915.1 uncultured Pelagibacteraceae bacterium
CTGCATGGTTTTTCATTAGATGATGCAAATAAAAAAGTTAGAGAAATACTTTTCTTTTGTATAGAAAATAAATTTAAAGAATTATTATTAATCACAGGTAAGGGAATACATTCAACAAATGACAAAGACGCTTATATTTCAAAAGAATTTGGAAAATTAAAATTTTCAGTTCCAGAATTTATCAGAACTGATCTTGAGTTAAACAAATTTATCATTTCTGTTAATGAGGCTAAAGTTGAAGAAGGAGGAGAGGGAGCAATCTTAATAAAGTTAAAGAATTTATAATATAAATTTTGAGAGATCTGTATCTTTAACTAAATTGCCTAAATTATCCTGAACAAATTTTTTATCTACTTTAATAGTTTCCCCAGCTTTATCAGTAGCATTAAAACTAATATCGTCTAATACTTTTTCAATAATTGTATGAAGTCTTCTTGCCCCAATATTTTCCACAGAGGAATTTACCTCTGCTGAAATTTTTGCAAGCATATCAATGCCGTCATCTGAAAATTCAAGATTAACATCTTCAGTTTTTAAAAGTGCTTTGTACTGCTTTATCAAGCTATTATCTGGTTCTTTTAAAATTCTCTTGAAATCATCCTCATTTAGAGCACTCAACTCTACTCTTATAGGCAATCTACCTTGTAGTTCAGGTAATAAATCAGACGGTTTTGCTAATTGAAAAGCACCCGAAGCGATAAATAAAATATGATCAGTTTTTATAGGCCCGTGTTTAGTACTTACAGTTGTTCCTTCAATTAACGGTAATAAGTCTCTTTGCACTCCTTCTCTAGAAACATCACCACCTACTCTGTCACTTCTTGCAGAAACCTTATCAATTTCATCCAAAAAGACTATTCCATTCTCCTCAGTAGCTTTTTTAGCCTCTTTAATTATTTTATCCTCTTCAATCATCTTATCTGATTCTTGCGCTACTAAAATTCCATGGGATTCTTTAACTGACATTTTTTTCTTTTTACCTTTTTTCCCTCCCATAGATTTACCCAAGATATCTCCAAGATTAACCATTCCAACGTTTCCGCCTGGCATTCCAGGTATTTCGAAGCTTTGTACACCAGATGATGTGTCCTGAACTTCTATTTCAATTTCATTATCATCTAGATCACCGTTTCTAAGTCTTTTTCTAAAACTCTCTCTTGTGGCAACACTTGCTTTATTACCTACTAAGGCATCTAGCACTTTCTCCTCAGCTTTTAATTCTGCTTTAGCTTTTACTTCTTTTCTTTTTCTCTCTCTTTCCATAGCTATAGCAATTTCAATTAAGTCTCTGACAATTTGTTCTACGTCTCTTCCTACGTAACCAACCTCTGTAAATCTAGTTGCTTCTACTTTTATAAAAGGAGCTTCAGCTAATTTTGATAGTCTTCTTGAAATTTCTGTTTTCCCAACTCCAGTAGGTCCAATCATCAAAATATTTTTTGGCAAAACTTCATCTCTCATTTCATCTGTAAGTGCTTGTCTTCTCCATCTGTTTCTTAATGCAACAGCTACAGCTTTTTTTGCCTCCTTTTGACCAATTACATACCTATCTAGTTCTGAAACTATTTCTCTTGGAGAAAGAGCGCTGACCTTTGAGCTGTCAGTTTTAGATCCTTTAACAAGTTTTAAATTTGTTTCTTTTTTTGATTTTGACATTTAAATTTTTTCCATCGTTACGTTATTGTTTGTAAATACACAAATGTCTGATGCAACTTTTAAAGCTTTTCTTGCTATCTCTTCTGCTTTCATATCTGTTTCAATTAAAACCTTTGCGGCTGCCAGAGCATAATTACCTCCAGATCCAATTCCAATTATTCCATCTTCAGGTTCTAAAACATCTCCCGTACCAGAGATAATAAAACTATGATCTTTATCTGCTACTGCCATTAATGCTTCTAATCTTCTTAAAAATTTATCGCTTCTCCAATCTTTTGCTAATTCAACAGCTGCTCTTTGTAAATTTCCAGCATGTTTTTCTAATTTTGCCTCGAGCCTCTCAAATAAAGTTAAAGCGTCTGCAGTAGATCCAGCGAATCCTGCGATCACTCCCCTGTTCTCAATTTTTCTAACTTTTTTTGCCTTGCTTTTTAAAACCGTATTGCCAAGGCTAACTTGACCGTCGCCTGCCACAATAGTTTCTCCACCCTTTCTTAGAAGGACAATTGTAGTACCGTGCCATTTTTCAGCTGTATTCATACAGTTATATGTGGAGATTAATTTATGATCTTCAATAGTGATTTATTGATAAAACGATCATTTAAATATATATCAAAGATAAATCAGGCATAGTTTATGGGTAGAAAAGCAAAAATAATTAGAAAAACGAAGGAGACCAGTATTTCTGTCGCGGTTAATTTAGACGGAAAGGGAAAATATAAGATTAAAACTGGAATAGGTTTCCTAGATCACATGTTGGAGCAATTATCAAAGCACTCTCTCATAGATTTAGAAGTTAAAGCAAAAGGTGACACACATATAGATTTACACCACACTACGGAGGATACTGGCATAGCAATTGGTGAAGCTATTAAAAAAGCAGCAGGTAATCGAAAAGGAATTACACGATATGCATCAACAATGATCCCTATGGATGAAACTCTAAGTCGAGTATCAATTGATGTATCAAATAGACCTTATTTAATCTGGAAAGTAAATCTACCAGTTGAGAAACTTGGTGAGATGGATACAGAATTATTTAAAGAATGGTTTCAAGCTTTTTCACAATCAGCTGGAGTTACTTTACACATAGAAAATATTTACGGTGAAAATAGTCACCACAAGATTGAGTCGTGTTACAAAGGTTTAGCTAGATCATTAAAAGATGCTTTAGCGATTGATAAAAGAATTAAAAACTCAATACCTTCGACAAAAGGCTCTATTTAAAATTGATGAACGTCACAATTGTTGACTACCAATCGGGCAATATAAGCTCTGTCATAAATTCTTTTACAGAGGTGGCTAAAGGTAAAGTTAATATAGAGGTAACCTCAGATATAAAAAAAATTAAATCCAGTGACAAAATTGTTTTACCAGGACAAGGATCATTTAAAAGCTGTGTAGACTCTCTTACTAGTATTAACGGATTAGTTGATACGCTAAAAGAATTCGCAATAACAGATAAGAAACCTTTATTAGGAATTTGTGTAGGCTTACAAATGTTCGCAGACATCGGGTATGAGGAAGCAGAAACAAAGGGACTGGGTTGGATCTCTGGTAAAGTTTCTAAAATTGATAATCAAAATGGAAAATTTAAACTTCCACATATTGGTTGGAACGAAATTGAAATTCAAAAAGAAAGTAAAATATTTAAAGATATAAAAAATAAATCTCACATGTATTTCGTACACAGTTATGAATTTATTCCTAAGGATAAATCAGTCATTTCAGCGACAACAAATTACTCGTCAAATATTGTCTGTTCTGTCGAAAGAGATAATTTATTTGGAACACAGTTTCACCCTGAGAAGAGTGATAAAATAGGATTAAAAGTAATTGATAACTTTTTAAAATTATAATGAAAATATTTCCTGCAATAGACATAAAAGATAAAAAGTGTGTGAGATTAATCAAAGGAAATTTTGAAAATAAGACTGAATATGAAACTTCACCAATTGATCAAGCCGGCAAGTATAAAGATCACGGTTTTAAAAATTTACACATTGTTGATTTAGACGGAGCTTTAATTGGAAAGACAGTTAACCTTGATGTTATCAAGCAGATAGTTAGTAAATACGATTTAAAAATTGAAATTGGTGGCGGTGTTAGATCTCTTGATAGCATTAAGAAATACATCGATGCAGGTGTTGAAAAAGTAATTCTAGGAAGCGGTGCTATTAAAAATAAAGAATTTTTAAAAGAGGCCTGTGAAAAATTTAAAGGTCAAATTGCTTTAGGATTAGACGCAAAAGATGGAAATCTTTCTGTATCAGGTTGGAAAGAAAATCTAAATGTCAAAACCACAGACTTTCTTAAAGAAGTAAATAATTATGGAGTAAGTAGAATTATTTATACAGATATTAACAGAGATGGAATGAAAACCAGCCCTAATTTAGACGAGACTGTTAAAATTGCAGAGCTTTCTAATTGCCCTGTGGTGATTTCAGGTGGTGTTTCTTCAATAAGTGATATTAAGAAAGCTAAAGAATTAAATAATAAAAACATTGAAGGTATTATTATTGGTAAAGCTATTTACGATGGTGATATTAAGCTTGATGAGTTAGCAAAGGAGATTAATGCTTAAAAATAGAATTATACCTTGTCTTGATGTTAAGAATGGAAGAGTTGTTAAAGGTATTAACTTTGTTAAATTAAAAGATGCCGGAGATCCAGTCGAACAAGCTAAGATTTATAGTGATGGAGGTGCGGATGAGATTTGTTTCTTAGATATAACAGCATCAAATGAAAATAGAGAAACAATTATTGATATTGTGAGAAAAACTGCAAAAGAATGTTTTGTTCCTTTAACTGTTGGAGGTGGAGTTAGAACTATTCAAAATATTACCGATTTATTGTTAGCAGGTGCAGATAAAGTTTCTATTAATACTGCCGCAGTAAAAAATGTCGACTTCGTTAAGGAAGCTTCAAAAAAATTTGGATCTCAATGTATTGTTGTTGCGATCGATGCAAAAAAAGTTTCAGATAATAAATGGGAAGTATTTACACACGGTGGAAGAAATAAAACTGGTATCGATGCAGTAGGGTTTGCTAAAAAAGTAGAAGAAAATGGAGCTGGAGAAATTTTATTAACTTCAATGGATAAAGATGGAACTAAATCCGGTTACGATGTTGACTTATTAAAAACAATTACGAATAACACTAATATTCCTGTAATAGCTTCCGGTGGAGTTGGAACTCTAGATCACTTATATGATGGCATAGTTAAAGGTGGAGCAAGTGCAGTTTTGGCGGCCTCTATTTTTCATTATGGCGAATATAAAATTAAAGATGCTAAAGAATATTTGAATTCTAAAAATGTATCGGTAAGGTTATAAAATGTTTGAAAACTTAGAACAATTAATTAAAACAATCAGAGAGAGAAAAAATTCTTCTCCAGATAAGTCTTATACCAATAAACTTTTGAACGATAAGAACCTAAGTGTTTCAAAAGTAAAAGAGGAAATAGGCGAGTTAATAGAATCTGTGGAAAAAAATTCAAATAAGATACACGAAGCTGCTGATGTGGTTTATCATTTGATGGTTTACTTAGAGGCTAATAATATAAAGATTGAAGATGTGATGAGCGAACTTAAAAAAAGACAGAAATGAGTTACGACAAAAATAATATATTTGCTAAAATTCTAAGAGGTGAAATCCCGTGTAAAAAAGTTTATGAAAATGATCATGTTTTAGCTTTTCATGATATTAATCCTCAAAAGAAAGTTCATGTTTTAGTTATTCCTAAAGGTGAATACGTAGATCTTAATGATTTTAATAACAAAGCCTCAGATAAAGAGATCGTAGAGTTTAACAAAGCAGTGACGCATGTCGCAAACTTAGTGGGTGCAAAAGATAAAGGATATCGAACTTTAACTAATATTGGAAGTGACGGCGGTCAGGAAGTTCCTCATTTACACTATCATATATTTGCGGGCGAAAAGATTGGGAAGATGGTCAGCTGATGGTTTCAAGAGTAAAAAGATATTTTTTAGAAATTAGAGATTTTTCGAAAACAGTTGATTTAAATCTCCCAGAAAATTTCCAAATTATTTTAGATGATAAAGATAATTTTCACTTAAACAGATTCTTTTATAAACAAATCGGTGTAGACCATTATTGGAGAGACAGATTGTTGTGGTCTGATAGTGAGTGGGTAAAATATGTTACCAACAAAAATTTAGAGACGCATGTTCTTAAAAAAGGTGAAGATCTAGTAGGATATTACGAACAAGAATATCATCCTGGATCCAATGAAGTAGAACTTATCAATCTGGGAGTACTTAAAGAATTCAGAGGTTTGAAGCTTGGCTCAACACTTGCAAATCACGCTATTGCAAGTGCATCAAGAAAAAATCCTAATAGAATGTGGGTTCATACTTGTAGTTTAGACCACAAACACGCATTACAAAATTATAAATCTAAAGGTTTTGAAATTTTTAAAGAAGAAGAAATTGATTTTGTAGCTTAGTTTATCTCAGGTACTTTAAAGGTACCTTTTTCAAAAATGTCATTTTTAGCAACAATGTTAAGGGAGAAATTTATATTATTGTTGTATTGATCTTTAATCTCCCATCCTTTCAAATCTAAATTTTTTTTGTCAAAAAAAACAGTAATTTCGTTATCACCAAAATAAACAAGCTTAATTATTTGATCAGTTAACTTTAATTCTCCTGATCTCACAATTTCTAAAAGTTTATCTTTATATAAGATATTTAAGAATGGAGATTTTGAAATAGGATAATGGTAAGTTTTATTATACCTTTTTTGCGTTATTGCTAACCTCTTATTATTAATAACTAGTTCTTTTTTCTTATCATCAAAATAATTGCATTTTAATTTTCCAGGGAACTCTAAAAGACAACTACCTTTTTCTGTTTTTTCATTAATTAATTGATCAAATGTAAATTCTAAAGAACTTAAGCTATTAAGCTGAACAATTATTTGTTCTTTTTCATCAGCTAATAAAGCCGTTGTTATTAAAAGAAAAAACGGGATTAAAAATATTTTTTTATAGAACTTCACGTTTACCAACATGATTTGCTTTACTAACAATACCTTTTTCTTCCATCATATCAATAATTCTAGCAGCTCTATTATATCCGATTTGTAATTTTCTCTGCAAAAAGCTTGTAGAAGCTTTTCCTTCTGTTTTAATAATTTCTAAGGCTTGATTAAATAATTCATCCTCATCACCTTCATTTCCAGAAGTTAATGAGCTTTCTGTTGTTTCTTGAGAAGTAATTTCCTCCATATAATCCGGCTCTCCCTGTGCTCTTAACGAGTTTGTAATTTTCTCAATTTCTTGTTCAGAAACATATGGACCGTGAATTCTAACTATTCTGTTTGCTGATGACATGAATAACATATCTCCTTTTCCAAGCAATTGTTCAGCACCCTGCTCCCCTAAAATTGTTCTACTATCAATCTTGGAACTTACTTGAAAAGATATTCTTGTAGGAAAATTTGCTTTTATTGTACCTGTTATCACATCAACACTTGGTCTTTGCGTAGCCATGATGATATGAATGCCTGCAGCTCTTGCCATTTGGGATAATTTTTGAATGTAGTTCTCAATTTCTTTTCCAGCTACAAGCATTAAGTCTGACATCTCGTCAACTACTACAACGATATAAGGCATTTTAAGTTTGTGCTTAGCATTATAACCATCAATGTTTCTTACTCCTACCTTGCTCATTAATTTATATCTGCTGTTCATTTCTTTGACTGTCCATGATAAAGCCGATGTAGCTTTTTTAGCATCAGTAATTACCGGGGTTAACAAATGAGGTATTCCTTCGTAAGAAGATAGCTCTAACATTTTTGGATCTATTAAAATAAACTTACAAAGATCTGGACTTAGTTTGTAAAGTAAAGAAACAATTATTGTGTTAATACAAACAGACTTTCCTGAACCAGTGGTACCTGCAATTAAAAGATGAGGCATTGATGTTAAATCACCAACAATTGGCATTCCAGAAATACTTTTGCCCAATGCTATCGGAAGCCTCACATCTTTCTTTTGAAACTTATCGTAAGAAATTATTTCTCTTAGTGATACACCTTCTCTATCCTCGTTTGGAATTTCTATTCCAACAGTGTTTTTTCCTGGTATAACGGAAACTCTTGTAGAAGTTGAACTGGTATTTCTTGCTAAATCCTCAGATAAATTAATTATTTTAGATACTTTTACACCAGGCGCTGGTTCGAATTCATAAAGGTTAACTACTGGTCCATTATTAATTGTTTTAATTTTTCCATCTATACCAAAGTCTAATAATATTTTTTCCATAAACTCAGAGTCAGGACAATTTTTATTTCCATCAGAACTAAGCTTAGATAAATTTTTTTCTAAATAATTTATATCAGGCAATTTATACTTATTCTTACCAACAACTTGATCTGATTTTGGAAACGTATCTGTATCAAATGAAAATGATTGTTGAGGTTTTTCTAAAGTTTGAGGTTGATCTTCAATATTAATCTTACTAAAATCTGGTTCAATATTCTTCATGGGTTTTCTTTTAAAAAGTGAAATAACGAATAAGAATACCTTTTTATAATTAATATCAGCTGAAAAAGAAAAAAAAATTATTGTCAATAAAAGTAACCCATAAATCGAATATGTATTGTCTATCCAAGGAGCCCAAGTATTTAAAAAGTTGTAAGTAATTTTTCCAACGAAACCTGAATTACCATTATCAATTAACCAAAAAGAATTATTGAAAGTAAGATAAATAAAAACTGTTCCTGCAGCCAAATAGGCTACAACTAAAAATAATTTTAAAATTACTCTTCTTAATTCTTTCTTTATTATTAATTCTAGCCCCCAAAATAAAAAATTAAGTAAAAGTAAAAAAGATGCTAGACCAAAACTTTGTAATAAAAAATCTGCAATACTGCTTCCATAAATTCCAAAAAAATTCTTAATCTCAAAACTTTTATCTCCGTAAATAAATGAAGGATCCTCAGGAGAATATGTTGTAAAGGCAATTGCGAGTGCGACACTTGATAAAACTAGGATTAAACCTACCAATTCAAAGGTTCGCTTTTTCAAAAAATTTGTTACACTATCTAAAAAGTTTGTATTCATTACGAATCGATTACGTACTTTTTACCATTTTTATGAAAGTGTTAAAAATTTTTATATGATAAAACAGAGAATATGTATTGTTGGAGATGGTCTTTCAGGCTTAATGACCGCTGTAGTTTTAGCTAATGTGCCGGGTATACAGCTAGATTTAATAGCTAAAAAAGGTACAAAAAACGTAGATAAAAGGACTACAGCTATTTCAGATACAAATTACAAGTTCATTAACCAAAATATTACTAGTTTAGGACAAAAGCTATTCTGGCCTTCAAAAAAAGTTGAGCTTTTTTACGAAACCTCTAAAGAAAGAATAAATTTTTTAAATATCGAAGAAACTAATTCCAATCTTATGTATGTTTTCGAAAATAACAAAGTTAAAAATATATTATTGAAAGAAATATCGAAAAATAAAAGTAAATTAATTAAAAAAGATGTAAAAAACTTAGATGAATTAAAAAATTATGACTTAATTATTCTTTGTATTGGTGGACAATCTAAAATCTACGATAACATAACAAAAGATAGATCTATTAAGAAAGATTATAATGAGATAGCTATAACAGGTTACGTAAGACACAATTTCAAAACTATAAACACAAGCCAATTCTTTTTAAAAGAGGGGCCATTAGCCATACTCCCTTTTTCAAAAAATTATTTTTCTTTTGTTTGGAGTGTAAAAAAATATTTTTTTGAAAATAATGCAAAAAAAATTATAAATTTAGTTAAAAACAAGATAACAAAATTACTTAACTGTAAACAAGATATAACTGTAAGCAATATTCAGTCCTATCCGATCTCACTAGGTCTAAGAAAACAATATTATCAAAAAAATATATTAATTCTTGGAGAGGGTTTGCACACAATTCATCCTGTAGCTGGACAGGGTTTTAATCTTGTTCTTAGGGATATAAAAAAACTAAAAGAAATAATTGAATATTATGTGAGCTTAGGTATTTCTATAAGAAACAGTTATGCATTAAATGATTTTTATAATAGTAGAAAACCTGAAAATACTATCATGAGTTTAGGTATTGATGTTACGCATAGCTTTTTTAAGCAAAATAAATATTTGGATGCATTTAAAGAAATAATTCTAAAAAATATAAAGAACAATGAGGCATTAAAAAAAATTAGTAAAATAATCTCTAATCGAGGTTTATCATTATAACTCAATGAACATTTACGCTTTATCATCGGGTAGAGGACCCTCTGGAATAGCTATTGTTAGAATATCAGGCAGTGAAACACTTAATATTTGCCAAAATTTGACTAAGTCAAAAAATCTAAAGTCGAACGAAGTTAATTTTTGTAAGTTTTATGACCCTAAAAACGATAATGTAATAGATCCGGAGGCTCTATTATTGTGGTTTCCCGCGCCAAATAGTTATACTGGAGAAGATTTAGCAGAATTACAGATCCATGGAAGTAACGCAGTAATAAACGCATTATTGAGAGTTCTTTCTGAGCAAAAAAACTGCAGATTAGCAGAACCAGGTGAGTTCACTAAAATTGCATTTCAAAATAATAAAATTGACTTGTTAAAAGCAGAAAGTATAGGAGATCTAATCCATTCCGAGACAGAACTACAAAGACAACAAGCAGTTAAATTAGTTCAGGGTAACGCTTCGAATTATTATAATGATTTGCGGGAAAAAATGATAAAATCACTTGCTTTTATAGAAGCCAAAATTGATTTTGCAGAAGAAGATCTCCCAGAAAAAGTATTAAGAGATGCTCACAAATCGATTAAAGAAATACATTCAGAAATTATCAAAATTATTGAGGATAATAAAATTGGAGAAAAAATTAGAGACGGTTTTAGGGTTTCAATTACGGGAGAAGTCAATGCAGGTAAATCATCATTATTAAATTTACTTTCAAAAAGAGAAGTAGCAATCGTTTCAGACGAAGCTGGTACGACTAGAGATGTTATAGAAACATATTTAAATTTAGATGGATATCCTGTTCTTCTAGCCGACACTGCTGGTATTAGAGATACTAAGAATGAAGTAGAAAAAAAAGGAATATCATTAGCCCTTGGCAAATCAAAAGATGCAGACTTGAATATAGTTGTTATTGATAACTCGTCAAAAAAAATTAACAAAGAAATACAAAATATGATTAATAAAGATACTATAGTATTTTTAAATAAATCAGATGTTTCTGCTAAACAAAATCATAAATTTCAAAGTGATACAATTTTTGCTTCAGTAAAAAATAATAAAAATATTGATAAATTAATAAATGTTATAAAAACCAAGTTAAGTAAAAAATTCACATCTAAGAATAGTGCTCTAATTACCAGAGAAAGACATAGAGTTAAGCTTAACGATTGTTTAAAAGAAATTAATAAGTTCCTTAAAAAAGATCAAAACAAAGACCTCGAATTAGCCGCAGAAGACCTAAGAATGGCTACACGACATCTCGGTAGTATAGTTGGAAAGGTAGATGTTGAAGAAATACTTGGATCTATATTCAAAGATTTCTGTATTGGTAAATAAAAAACTTCTTGTATTATTAATTTAGACGTTTACATTCACAGCATGACAAAACAAAGCTATGATGTAGTAGTTATAGGAGGAGGACATGCTGGATGTGAGGCAGCAGCAGCTTCCGCTAGAATGGGCGTAAATACTGCTCTTTTTACACATAAAATAGAGACTATAGGTGAGATGTCGTGCAATCCTGCAATTGGAGGCCTCGGAAAAGGGCATCTAGTTCGAGAAGTTGATGCCTTAGACGGTGTCATGGGCATTGTAGCTGATAAATCAGGAATTCAATTTAGGTTATTAAATAAAAGCCGTGGTCCAGCAGTACAAGGTCCAAGGACACAATCAGATAGAGCTCTTTACAAAGTGCATATGCAAAAAATTTTATTAAATTATGAAAATTTAGAAATCATTGCTGATCCAGTAATAAAATTTTTGTTTGAGAATA
The DNA here is from genome assembly GCA_902630915.1 of uncultured Pelagibacteraceae bacterium. The sequence continues at coordinate 11,681 of CACOWD010000003.1, forward strand.
ACAAGATCATAGGATTTGTTTGTCAAAGTGGAATAGAAGTTAGAACGAAAGAATTAATACTCACGACTGGAACTTTTTTGAATGGTTTAATACATATTGGTGAAACACAGATACCCGCCGGACGATACGACGAAAAATCATCCACTGGTTTAAGCGAACAATTAGCAAAATTTAAAATGCAAATTGGTAGGTTAAAAACCGGAACGCCTCCTAGATTAGATGGTGATACAATTAATTATGATGATTTAGAAATGCAGCCTGCAGACGATGATCATTATTACTTTTCTTTCCTAACAAACAAGATTGACAATAAACAGATTAAATGTGGGATGACTTACACAAATAATGAGGTTCATAAAATCATAAGTAATAACATTTCTAGAAGCGCTATGTACTCAGGAAGCATCAAAGGAGTAGGTCCAAGATACTGCCCATCAATAGAGGATAAGATCGTTAAATTTAAAGAGAAGGAAAAACATCAAATATTTCTAGAACCTGAGGGATTAAAGGACAATACTATTTACCCAAATGGTATATCTACCTCACTTCCAGAAGAGATTCAGCTTAAAATATTGGCTAAAATTAAGGGTTTGGAGCATGTTAAGATGAAAAGGGCTGGATATGCAATAGAGTATGATTACGTGGATCCCAGAGAATTAAAAGCTACCTTGGAAACCAAAAAAATTAATTCTTTATTTCTTGCTGGTCAAATAAATGGAACAACGGGCTATGAAGAAGCTGCAGCTCAAGGCTTGATAGCTGGGATCAACGCAGCATTGAAAATTAAAAATCAAGGAGAATTTATTTTAGATAGATCTACTTCTTACATCGGTGTCATGATCGATGATCTTATTACAAAAGGAGTTACAGAGCCTTATAGAATGTTTACATCCAGAGCTGAATATAGATTAACTTTAAGAGCTGACAATGCAGATCAGAGATTAACTGAATTAGGTATAAATATTAATTTAATATCACTTGAGCGTAAGAAAATATTTTATGAGAAGAAAAAAAATATCTTGGCCCTCAATAAAATTTTACAAACAAACTATTTAACGCCTAACGAAGCGAAGAAATATGATATTAAAATTGCTATGGATGGTGTTAAAAGGTCATGTCTTGAAATAATGGGTCAGAGAAAAGTAAATATGGCAAAAATAAGGCAAATATTTAAGGACATCCCTAGTTTTTCTAGCTCTATAGAAAATCAGGTTGTAACAGATGCTCACTATATGGGCTATCTAGAAAGACAGGATAGAGACATTGTCTCTTTCAAGAAAGATGAGGCCATTGTTATACCTGATGAGCTAGATTATGAAAAACTGAGTGGTTTGTCTAACGAGATTAAGAGCAAACTTCTTCTTGTAAAGCCTAAAACACTAGGACAAGCCATTCGAATAGATGGTGTAACACCTGCAGCTATAATTATTCTTCTTTCACACATCAAAAAACTTAGATATAAAGCTACTGCTTAATGCAGCTGGCTACAGTTATAAATATTCTCAAAAAAGACCTTAAATTTTCTGATGAATCTGTTGAAAAGTTAAAAAAGTATACAGAATTGGTTTTAAGTGAAAATAAAAATCATAATTTAATTTCAAAAAGTACAGAAGGCTTAATTTGGAGCAGGCATGTGCTTGACTCGGCTCAAGTGGTTAAATTTATCAATTATAAGTTTAATTCTTTAGCCGACTTAGGTTCAGGAGCAGGTTTTCCTGGCCTAGTGATAGAAATATTCAATAAAAATAAGGATTTTCACGTGAAATTATATGAAAAATCTCCTGTTAAAAGGCTATTTCTTAACAAAGTGATTTCTGAGCTGAACCTAAATGCTCAAGTTTTTGGAGATATAAGAGACGAAGTTATCGAAGCTGATATAGTTGTGTGTAGAGCCTTTAAAAAATTGGATCAAATAATACAAGTTTCACGTGAAATCGCCAAAAAGCCACATAAACTAATAATTTTAAAAGGTCAAAATGCACAGGAAGAGTTAAATATCGCTTTTAAATCAAAAAAATATTCTTATAAATTAGAAAATAGTATTACAAATAAGAAATCAAAAATAATTTTGATGGAAATTAGGTAAAAATGAAGAAACCAATAACACTAGCAGTAATCAACCAAAAGGGTGGAGTAGGAAAAACAACAACAGTTATAAATTTAGCAGCATCACTGTCCATTATGGGTCAAAATAATTTAGTGGTAGATTTAGATCCCCAGGGGAATGCTACAACAGGACTTGGTAAGAGTAACAGCGATGAGGAAAAAAATATTTATAATCTTTTAATAAATAAAATTAATTTAAAAGATATAATTCAAAAAACAGAAATCAAAAATTTAGATTTAATTAAATCTCATGTAAATTTATCTGGGCTAGAAGTTGAAACAGCTAATGATTCTAATAGGGCTTTTGTATTTAAAGAAATTCTCTCAGCGGAAAAAAGCGGATTACTAAGTAAGTATGATAATATATTTATCGATTGCCCACCTTCCTTAAGTCTTTTAACAATAATGGCTTTAGTAGCTTCAGACGAATTGTTAGTGCCTCTGCAAACAGAATTCTTTGCATTGGAGGGTATTACTCAATTAGTAAAAACGATCGATAGGATAAAAGAAAACTTAAATCCAAATTTAAAAATAAGAGGAATACTTTTAACAATGTTTGATAAAAGAAATAAGTTATCTGGAGAAGTAGATAAAGAGGCGAGAAATTACTTTAAAGAAAAAGTTTATCAAACAGTTATTCAAAGAAACGTTAGGTTATCTGAAGCCCCGTCCCATGGATTGCCTTGTGTTATTTACGATAAAAATTGTGTTGGGAGTAAATCGTATTTTAAATTAGCAGAGGAATTTATAAAGAACAACAATATAGAAAGCGCTGCATGAGTTCTGGCAAGAAGAAAGGTTTGGGTAGAGGTTTATCTGCTCTGTTTGGTGATAGTAAACCAAATGATAAACCCAAGGAAATTAATGTAAACAAAGTGTTAATAGCCGAATTAAGTAGAAATAAGTTTCAGCCTAGACAAAATTTTAGTGAGGAAAAACTTGAAGAATTAGCAAATTCAATTAAAAAGAATGGTATAATTCAACCAATAGCTGTTCGTCATAGCAAATCAGGTTTAAGCAAATATGAGATAATTGCTGGTGAAAGAAGATGGTTAGCTGCACAAAAAGCAGGCCTTCATGAAATACCCGTTACAATTTTGGATTTAAGCGATGTAGAGTCACTTGAAGTAGCAATAGTAGAAAATATTCAAAGAGATGATCTTAATCCCATAGAAGAGGCAAAAGGATATAAAAGGTTAAACGAGGAGTTTAGCTACGACCATGAGAGCATCTCTAAATTAATGTCTAAAAGCAGAAGTCATATAAGTAATACATTAAGATTATTAACATTACCAAAAGATGTAATAGCTATGTTAGAAGAAGGAACTTTGTCATCAGGACAGGCTCGACCGCTTATTGGAATATCTAATGCTTCTTCTATAGCAGAGGAAATTGTTGCCAAAAATTATAGTGCTCGTAAAGTTGAGTATTTAACTCGTACCCAAAAAGGAAACAAAAAAGGAAAATCACTGGATGCTAATATTATAAGAACACAAGAAAGAATTGAGAGAATTTTAGGACTGAAAGTTAATATTCTGAATAAAAAGGATAATTCAGGAAAAATTACAATTGAGTATAAGGATCTTGATCAGTTTGAATTAATTCAAAATCTTCTTACGAAGCATTAGATAATTCATAAATATCGATAAGAATTTTTTTAAATAAAATAGTTTTATTAACTACCGAATTATTTTTTATTTTTAATTCTAAATCAAAGGTTTTTTTTAAAATTTGACTAATTTTCTTCGAATCTAACTTATTAGCTTGAACTATGAAATTTTGTTTATCTTTCCAAAAAATTGGCGGTTTAAGTTTGTCTAATGCTAAAGATGCGTCAAGTTTTGTTTCTTCCATTTTTCTTCTCAACTCTAATATTTTTTTTAATCTTTGGTTTATAAGTGAAATGTAATAAATATTCTTTTCGTTGTCAAAATAAGTCTCACTCAAGAGTTTGTTTATCATTCGCCCATTACCCATTAAGACTTGGTCTTTTAAATCATTGAAATCATCTACGCTTTTTAAGTTGAGAAGATTTTCTAATTGGTTTGTATCAATTTTTTTATTGGTGAAATATGTTTTAATTTTTTCAAGTTCATTATAGAGTTTTTGTCTATCACAATTGCAATTATCTGATATTAAATTTATATTTATTCCGTTTAATCCATCAAAATCTTTTAGTTCATTAGTAATAAGTTTTCTTATAGTTATTTCATTATCAGGATAACAAGCTGTAATTCCAAATTTTTGCGATTTCTCAAAGTAATTCCTAAGTTTTGATTTTTTATCTAGGATTTCTGAAAATAAATATATTTTGTTATCTGTTGGGATTTGATCAATTTCTTCAAGTATGTCTAATATCTTATCGCTCACACCATTAATTAAAAAAATTTTAGTTTTTTCGAACAAAGAAATATTATTAAATTCGTTAATAAAATTTTTTTTATTTTTAAGAATTTCATCTTGAAAATAAATTATTTTCTCGAATTTTTTAAAATTCTTTTTTATTTTTTCCTTAAAATGTTTTTTAAGTCCTAAATTTTCACCGTAAAATAAAAAGATTTTATGTGAAAAAACTTCATCATTGTTTTCAATTATGTAGCTTTTAAATATCATTAAGTCTAAAAATTAAATTGTCATTTATTTCTTCTGCGATTTTTTCAGATAGTGTTTCGATTAATTTTCTCTCATTGGTTAAAGTTTGTGAAAATTGGCTTGCTACGTCATAGCTACCTGATACTTGAATTTTGAATTCATTCTTTTTAGAATTGCTTATTTCGTTAAATTTTACAGTTACTTCGATTTTCAAGTCATATTTAGTAACTTCATTTTTAATATTCTTTTCTTTTACGTTTTTAATTTTTTTGGAATTTATATCGATATTTATTAACTTTTTATTACTATTACTTGAATTAAATAAAAGTTTGTTTTTTATTTTAAAATTAATTCTTTTTTCTCCTGAAGTTGTTAATTTAGCGATATCGTAATTGAGATTTGTTCTATCCAAAACTTTAAATCCGCAGTTTGTTATTGGTATAAAAAAAATAAATAACAAAGAACAAACTATCAAATTTTTCATCTTTTTAATCATTATTTTGAATTATATAATTTATAATTTTATTTTGAACAAAAATAGTTTTTGTAATTTTTTTATTTTCTATATATTTTTTGGCTTTAGATTCTTTTACAACCACATCATTTAAATCCTTTTCATTAAGATTTTTTCTTACATTAATAACATCTCTAGTTTTTCCATTTATTTGAATTGCTAATTTAATTTTTTCATCTTGATTATCAGTGGCAATCTTTGGCCATTTATTGAAAGACTTACATTTAAAAAGTTCAAGGCACTCATGGGCTAAATGTGGTGTAAATGGAATCATTACTTGCATAATTTTAATAATATTCTCTTTCATAATTTTTTTACTTACCTCTTTATCTAAAAAAGTTTTAAACAATTTATAAATTTCATAAAAATGTGCAATAGTGACGTTAAATCTAAAATTGTTTATAGAATTGTCTATTTTACTTAAGTAACTATTTATCTCTGCAATAAATTTTTTATTTGAGCCCTCATTATTTTTTTTATTATCCATTTTTGAAATCTGAACGTTTAAATTCCATATTTTTTGTAAAAATTTGTTAGCTGATGAGACACCAGTATCTGACCATTGTATATCTTTTTCAGGTGGACTATCTGACAAAATAAACCATCTGACCGAGTCCGCACCATAATGATTTATCATTGTTTCTGGGTCGATTGTATTTTTTTTAGATTTAGACATACTTTCAGGTGGACCCACAATAACTTTACTTTTATCTATTTTTTTTACAAAATTATTTTTGTCAATCTTTTCTACTTCATCTGGATAAAGCCAGTTTCCTTTCATATCCTTATAAGACTCATGGCAAACCATCCCTTGAGTAAATAAATTCTTAAATGGCTCGTTAAATTTTAAATTCTTATTTGATGTAGCTAAACCTTTTGTAAAAAATCTCGAATAAAGAAGATGTAAAATAGCATGTTCTATCCCCCCAATATATTGATCAACAGGCATCCAATAATTAATTTGTTTTTCATCAAAAGGAGAGGATTTATGATTTGGTGAACAAAATCTTAAAAAATACCATGAAGAATCAACAAAAGTATCTAATGTATCTGTTTCTCTAATTGCCTTTTTTCCAGTAGATTTTTGAATTGTTTTTTTCCAATCAGAATGCTTTTCCAACGGATTACCCTGAATATTCAAATCAATTTTCTCTGGAAGCTCTATTGGCAATTCGCTTTTTTCTACCGGAACAACTGTGCCGTCTTCTAGATATATCATTGGAATTGGACATCCCCAGTATCTCTGCCTGGAAATTCCCCAGTCTTTAAGTCTATACAGAACTTTTTTTTGACCAATGTTTTTCTTCTGAATCTCATCAATAATTTTAATTTTTGCATCATTAATGTTTAGATCATTTAAAAATTCAGAATTAATAATTTTTCCATCTCCTGTATATGCTTCTTTTAGATTATGATTATCTTTTTTATCATCAACAACTTTAATAATTTCAAGTCCATATTTTTTTGCAAAATCAAAATCCCTTTGATCATGAGCAGGACATCCAAATATAGCCCCACTTCCGTAATCCATAAGTACAAAATTTGCAAAATAAACCGGGATTTTTTTGTTATGAATAAAAGGATGTTTGACGAACAATTTTGAGTTAAATCCAAGCTTTTCTGCATTCGCTAAAGCTTCTTCTGTGGTACCGGTTTTGTTACAATCTAGCTTGAATTTTTTAAATTCGCTATCATTTTTAAATTTTTCACTCAAAGGATGATCTACTGATAAAGCGATAAAGCTTGCTCCAAAAATTGTATCTGGTCTTGTCGTAAATACTTTAATCTTCTTATCAGAATTATCGATTGTGAAGAAAATTTCACATCCAAAGGACTTTCCAATCCAATTTTTTTGCATTAATTTAACTTTTTCAGGCCATCCTTTAAGTTCTTCCAAGTCATCTAACAATTTATCTGAAAATTTTGTAATATTAAAAAACCATTGAGATAATTTTTTTCTTTCTACTACAGCATTAGAACGCCATCCTTTACCGTTAATCACCTGTTCGTTAGCAAGAACTGTTTTTTCAACTGGGTCCCAATTTACATAAGTTTCCTTTCTAGAGACTAAACCGTTATTGTAAAAATCTAAAAATAATTCTTGCTGATGTTTGTAATAATTTTTATCGCAGGTCGAAATTTCTAAACCCCAATCGATTGAAAGACCTAGAAGTTGGAGCTGTCTTTTCATTGTAGAGATATTTTTTTTTGTCCAATCCTTTGGATGTAGATTATTCGCTTTTGACGCATTTTCCGCAGGTAATCCAAAAGCATCCCATCCCATTGGATGTAGTACGTTAAAGCCATTAAGATATTTATATCTAGCAATTACGTCACCAATTGTGTAATTTCTTACGTGACCCATATGTATTTTACCCGAGGGGTATGGGAACATCTCTAAACAATAAAATTTTTTAGCATTTACTCGTTTTAAATTTTTTCCTGAAAAAGTTTTTTGCCACTTTTTCTCAATGACCTTAAAATTAAATCTTTCCATTGACTTTATTTTTTTTCTTTACTAGCTTTTTCAAACAAAGCTGCTTTCCTTAAAATCGTTGAACGTAACTCATCTTTAATTACGTTGCTTGAAATTAAATTCACTGAACAATTTAGATCTTGAGAACATGTTTTTTTATGAACTATAATTTTTAAACTATCACTTCTTATTTCGTTCGATAAAAATCTAATTGTAATTTTGATCGACTCTTTATTATTGTTATTTTCCGAGTACCAGTCAGTAATAATCACACCACCAGAGTAATCTACAGTTATCAAAGGTAGAAAATCTAATGTTTCTAATGAAGCTCTCCACATTGGATTAGAGGAACTAAATTCATAGTTTGTGGAACCTCTATTTTGCATAATACTTTTTAATGAGGCACCTCTTCCTTCCTCTATATTCTTCCTTCTTTTGTCCTCGGCACTAATCGGTCGATTGGGATCAAGTTTTGAATTTTTATTGCAAGCAGTTATTAAAATTAAAACTGAGAAAATTAGAATTTTAAATAATTTAGTCATCAATATATATTTTGAATATTATTTGATTTATTTCACTTGAAATTGTTTACGCACTTAGTGTTTATAGCGTTAATCTTCCTTTAAAACCATCAAAACTAGAAAATTAGTGATATATATGCAACACATTCAGATATTATTCAATATCTAAACCAAAAATGATGAAAAAACGGTCAGTTATTGTAATTTTTCAGCAATTTGTAATTACAAATTAAAACTAACAAAGGAAATATATGAAAAATATATCTAAATTATTAGTAGGTATCTTATTTTCAGCATTAGTTATGGCTCCATCTTACGCAGGTGAGATGACAGTAACTGGTGGTGCTACTGCAACATACTCAATCGGTGGTGATGACAGTGGTTCTGGAAAAACATTAGGTATCGCTAATGAACTAGATTTCACGGCAAGCGGTGAATTGGACAATGGTTATACTTGGAAATACCAAGTGCAATTAGATGGTACATCAACTGCTAACGATGATACTAGATTAGAAATAGGAACAGACATGGGAAAAATTGGTTTCTACGTGTCTGAAGGTGGAATGTCAAAAGAGCTTCACGGCGTAGGTGCTTTAGGAGCTGGATTTGACTATCACTCACCAGCTAGCGGAACTACTGGTGCTTTCAAAACTGGCTACGATGTAGACGGTTATTCAAATATTCAGTACCACACACCAGCTGACATGTTACCTTTAGGTATTACTGTTGGATTAGGTTATGTGCCTGATATGAATGATACAACATTATTGTCAGCTAAAGAAACAAACTCAAACCCAGGTTCAGCCAACAAAGGTAAAAATTTGACTATGGCTAACGTAGGTTTATCTCCAATTGATGGTTTATCACTACAAGGAAGTATCGCACAAACTTCAAATGAAACTGGCGTAGCTATTTCAGTTGAAGAAGGTATTTCTGCAAACGTTGGTGCTAAATACACAATGGGATCAGTAACGGTAGGATATGTAGAAGGTGGTTACCAACCTGCAGTAGCAAGTGGTGAACTTACTTACTACGAGAACAGATACATGGGAATACAATTCGATGTAAATGAACAATTATCAGTATCTTACAATGTAGATGAGTCAGATAAAAATGTAAGAGCAGCAGTTGCAGTCGGTGCATCAGCTGGTACAAAAACAACAACTGAAATGGAGCAAAAATCAGTTCAGTTAGCATACACAACTGGTGGTGCTACAATTGGTATAGCTCAAGCAGAAGTTGATAACTCAGACTACGTAGCTGGTAAAGAAGAGAACCAAACTATCGTTTCTTTAGCGATTGCTTTCTAATTTAAGTAATAGTTAAGAAATTTAAAAAAGCCGGTTAATAATATTAGCCGGCTTTTTTTTTATTGCCGAATAGATAGCAATAGAGTCACAACTTAATTCTTTTAGTGAATTTAAATTTGAAACTTTAACTCCACCAAGTGGAACCAGTCTTTTAGAAATATAATGGTAATATTTGTTAAATTTATTAATTCCTAAAAAAGGTGCTTTTCGATCATAATCAACTAAAAAAAGTTTAGAGAATAAAATTTCAGAACAACCTTGTTTTTTCTTTAAATCTATCTCTTTTAAATTATGTGCAGAACCTATAGTTTTAAATTTATTTTTGTTTAAATTAAGAGATTTATAGCTTCTATTCGATGCTGACAAATATATCCCATCTGAATTTGTAGAAATCAATAAATCAAGGTCGTTTGCAATAAAAAACTTAACTTTTTTTGTTTTACATAAATTCCTAAATTTTTTGATATCACTAATATTTTCTTTATTGTATAAATTTCTATAAATGATTGTAAATTTATTTTGTTTTTTTATATTTCTTAAATCAAAGTTTTTGGTACTCTCAATTATAAGAAAGTAACTTTTTTTAAATGCAAACATATGAATACAATAGTTGAAAGCTATACAAAAATAAAATCTAATATTGCTTCTTTGAATCCCTCAAAACATATAAATATCATTGCTGTATCAAAGACTTTTTCCTTAGACCATATCAAACCTTTAATAGTCCATGGCCACAATCATTTTGGAGAAAATAAAGTTCAAGAAGCTGTTTCTAAATGGAGTGATTTGAAAAAGCAAAAAAATAATTTGCAATTGCACATGATTGGAAAACTTCAAAGTAATAAAGCAAAAGATGCTGTTAAACTCTTTGATTACATACACTCGCTAGATAGTCAAAAACTTGCAGACGTACTCAGTAAGCATCAGTTAGGTACAGGTAAAAAAATTAAATATTTCATACAGGTAAATATTGCAAATGAAATTCAAAAATCAGGAATACCAGTAAATGAGCTTGAGGATTTTTACAACTATTGTGTAAATGAGGTGAGTCTTCAGGTTATTGGTCTAATGATAATCCCACCAAACGATAATAATTCTGTTAAATATTTTCAATCTTTAAATGAACTTAATAAATCCCTAGGGCTGAAAGATTTAAGTATGGGGATGTCAGCCGATTATACAGATGCAGTAAAACATGGGTCAAATTTTGTAAGAATTGGTAGCTCTATATTTGGTCAACGATCTTAATTAAAGTATTTTTTTTAATTTCTTTAACAAGTTTTAAAAGTGAAACTTTACTTACAGCAACACATCCTTCAGTTTTTTGATATTTTTTTGTTGCGATATGAATAAAAATAGCACTGCCCTTGTTTTTTCTTATCGGATTCATATTATAGTTTAAAACAAGAATAATGTCGTATATATTCTCTTTTTTGAATAATTTTTCATAATTATGAGCAAAAGGTGTTTGAACTAATTGGTTATATTTTTTTGATTTTGGATCGTCGCACCAACCCATATTTCTTTTAATTACAATTTTTTTAATAATAGTTTGTATTTTTTTAACTCTATCTTTTCTATACAAGAGACACTTTATTTTATATTGTCCTTTTGGAGTAATTAAGTCACCTTCCTTTTTTTTATTACCAATTCCCCTTTTACCTATAGCGCATTTTACTTTATAGTTATTATAGACAAGATATTTATTATTAATTTTTATATGCATCAATTAAATGTATTAGTTTATGGACCTCATTCATTTCTTTCTACACTAAATGAACTTAAACCTTTTTTAAAGTTTAATCATTTTACTAAAGCCTCTAATTTTGAATATGATTTAATTTTATTTCACGATGATGCACTTAAAGATGAAAAAAAGAAAGAATTCATTTTAAAAAGCAAATCCCTTAAAGTTTGTGTGTCTGTTAACAAAAATTTATTAAAAAGATGGGATGCCGGTGTTCAACTTCCAACTACAATAAAACAAATTAATATTGTAGTAGAAAGTATTACAGTTAAAAAAAGATTTAGCAAAAATTCATCAATTAAGGTTAAAAATTATGTATTAGACAAGAATGAGAAGAGACTTAATAAAGAAAATAGATCAATTATTCTCACAGAGAAAGAAGTTCAATTGATTGAGCTACTATTAGAAAATTCTAAACCAATTTCAAAAAATATTATTTTGTCCTCTGTTTGGAACTATTCAACTGATGCAGATACTCATACAGTTGAAACACACATTTACAGGCTGAGAAAAAAAATAAGTGAAAAGTTTATGGATGATAATTTTATCTATAATAATAAAAATGGCTATTATATATGAAAAAAAGAAATAAATATGCAGTAGACCTTTTTTCACCAAAATATAGAAAGAGAGTTATTAAACCAAAAAAGGGAAAAGGTTCTTTTAAAAGAAAAAAAAAATAATTTAGCTGATCCTCGCTCCGATAATTTGTATTACTTTAGATGACATCTCTGTACCTTTTTTTAAACTTTCTTTAAGAGATTTGTCTTTAATGTATCCATCAAGAAAACCTCCAGCAAACAAATCACCAGCTCCGGTTAAGTCTTTTATTCTTAGATTTTTATTTGCAGGGCACTCTATAACTTCATTATTATTTATTGCCATAGCTCCTTTTTCTCCGCGAGTAATAACAAATAATTTATTTATTCCTCTTGCAAAACTTATTACATCCTCAAATTTTTTTACACCTATTAATGACATAATTTCTTGTTCATTTGCGAAAGAGATATCTAATTTGTTTTTTACTAATTCCAAAAAATTAGGCTTATGTCTCTCTACACAAAATAAATCTGACAATGACATTGCAACTTTTTTTGAATTTTTTATTGCTTTTTCAAAAGCTTTTTTTGGCTCACCTTCATCCCAAAGATAACCCTCTAAAAATAAAATCTCACTTCTTTTAATAGCTTCGGTATCAATATCGTCTTCATTTATTTTCCCTGCAGTTCCAAGAAAAGTAACCATGGTTCTTTCAGAGTCGGGAGTAATTAATATTAAACAAGTTCCAGTAGGTATCACCTCTTTTTTCTTCGAGTAAAAAAATTTTACATTTTCTTTTTTCAGTCCATTTTCATACTTTTTTCCTAACTCGTCGTCACTTATTTTTCCAATGAAACCAACTTTATTACCAAGTTGTGAAAGACCCACAATCGAGTTAGCAACTGAGCCACCAGAAACAGTTTCCTCTATTGTTAGTTTAGATAACAGTTTTTTGAACTCGGTTTCATTTACAAGCTTCATAGTGCTTTTAGTCAAATTATTTTGAGTAATAAAAGAATTATTAACTTTGCAAATCACATCAACAATTGCATTACCTATTCCTAATACCTTCATTGTATTAACTAAGCTTTTTTTGTTTTAATTGGTCTTTTTCTATTTGGATAACAACTTTTACAGATTTTACAAGATATTCCATAACAATCTCGTGCCTTACAATATTCACGTCCATACCAAATAATTTGAAGATGTAATCTATTCCAGTACTTTCTTGGAAAAATTTTTTTTAAATCATTCTCTGTTTGAATAACATTTTTACCATTAGTTAATCCCCATCTTTGGGCAAGTCTATGAATATGAGTATCAACCGGAAATGCTGGATAACCAAAGCCTTGAGACATGACAACACTAGCTGTCTTGTGTCCAACCCCGGGTAGTTGTTCTAATTCTTCATAAGTGTTGGGAACTTGACCCTTGTATTTTTCAACCAAAGTTTTTGATAAGTAAAAAATACTTTTTGCTTTGATCCTAAATATACCAATTTTTTTTATTAGTCTCTCAATTTTTTTTCTACCTAATTTCACAAAATGATGTGGTTTATTATAATCAGGGTATATATTTTTAGTCACATTATTAACATTAACATCGGTACATTGAGCTGAAAGCAAGACTGATATTAGAAGGGTAAAAGTATTTTTATAATTTAATGGTATTGGAACATCAGGATAAATCTTATTTAAATGATTTAAAATAATTTTAGATTTTTTATAATTATTCACTTTCTAATAATTTTTTTTTAGCTTTTACAAATTCCTCTTTTGTTAGGTCACCTGACCTGTACATCTCTTGAAGTATATTCAATTGACCAACAATTGTATTGCTAGAATTTTTTAATATCTCAGAATTAACAAGATCAATGTTTTTACAGTCCTTTTCTCTCATAATTTTTATTAAGTGGTACGTTCTATCATTAGCAGCTCTTATAGCTTTGTCCGCATTATAAAAAGTTGTAGCCATTGCAGGCCAAAAAAGAATCATTCTTGCCATGTTTCCACCGGTGTTCTGTTTTTCAAATAATGCATCCCTTTTAAATTTTTGAGTTTCTGCTACTAAATCTTCTAATTGTTTACAATTTTTGTTTTCATCCGCCGGATCCTTTACTTTAACAACTTCTGGAGTTGCACAGGACAACAATAAAGAAAAAATTAAAAGTGTGTATATTATTTTCACAAAATTAATTTATTTAAAATCTATTTGAAATTCAAAAGGTTTCTCATTGAGTAAAGACCTGGCTTTTTGTTTATCAACCATTTTGCAGCAGTTAAAGCACCTTCAGAGTACAAAGCTCTATCAAAAGACTCGTGATTAAGTCTCACAATTTCTTTACCACTTGAGAATATAACCTCATGTTCTCCAATTATTTCTCCTTTTCTAACTGAATTGAAGTTTATTTTTTTACTAAAAGGGAAGTCTTTTTTATTTAAATATTTTTTTCCTATTAAATTATTTAAGCTTTTATTTTTTCCAACTGCAATCCCTTTCGCAAGCATTAAAGCAGTGCCAGAGGGAAAATCTTTTTTATGTTTATGATGAACTTCATAAACTTTACTGAGAAAATTTTTACTAAGCGATTTGGATGCTATTTCTGTCAGATACATTAATAAGTTTATCCCTAAACTCATATTGCCAGCTTTCAAAATTGAAATTTTTTTGGAGTAATTCTTAATAAGTTTCTCTTGTTTACTTGTAAATCCTGTTGTTCCAATCACAACTTTTTTTCTCAACTTAACAGCAATATTTAAGATCTCTAAGGTACATTTAGGAACTGTGAAATCAATAATTACGTTAGCTCTTCGAAAAGCATCTAATGTATTCAAAGTTGGTTTGATTCCGTTTATTCTTTTGTTAATTTTTTTACTTTCAGTAAGTGTTACTAATTTAAAATCACTATTAGACATCGATGATAGAATCAATTGCTTACCCATTCTTCCTAAACATCCAGTAATTGCTAAATTAATTTTTTTGGTCATTTTAATATGTAGATAATTACAATAATAATAAGTACAATTATAGTCCAAATAGATAAGTTACTGAGAAATTGCTTTATCTTGTTATTAGTAGATAAAAAACCTGGCAGGATTAAAGATAAAACTGCAATTAAGAAAACTGCTGACATTATTTGATCAGTTTCCATTTTGATTAGGATTTTTTCCAAAATTTCTTAGCTTTCTCAAAAAAACTTTTTATAACAGGATCAGGTTTATTAGTCTCGATTCTATTAAATTCTTCCAAAATTTCTTTTTGTCTTTTTGATAATGAAGTAGGAACTTGAGTCACTACTCTAATATATAAATCTCCAGATACACTTCTTCTTAAAACCGGCATACCTTTTCCTTTTAATCTAAATTGTTTCCCATGTTGTGTTCCAGCTGGTATTTTAATTTTTGATTTACCTCCGTCAATTGATGGCACTTCCACCGACGTGCCTAGTGCTGCATCAGAAAATGAAATTGGTAATTCGTAGTATAAATTTTCATCTGACCTTTTAAAAATATTGTGATTATCTATAGATATAAACAAATATAAATCTCCACTTGAACCACCTTTAGAACCAGCCTCACCTTTACCTGATAATCTTATTCTTGTGCCATCATCAACACCTTTTGGAATTTTTACTGTAACATTTTCATCTGCCTGAGTCTTTCCATTACCACTACAACTATTGCACGGGGTTGCTATCATTTCTCCATAACCACTACACTGAGGACATGTTTGCTGAACTGTAAAAAATCCTTGATTAGTCCTGACTTTTCCTCTCCCGGAACAATAATCACATTTAATTGGCTTAGAACCTTTTGCAGCCCCACTTCCAGAACATGATTTACAAGATTTGTAAGTAGTATATCTTACATTTTTTTCAGTTCCTTTATAAGCATCTTCTAAACTTATACTGACATCGTATCTTAAATCATTTCCTCTATTACTAGTTCTTCTTGAGGAACTTCCACCAAAGTCGCTAAAAAAGTCTTCAAAAATATCTGAGAAAGATGAACTATCAAATCCTCCAAAACCTTGAAATCCTCCACCTCCACCGCCTTCAAAAGCAGCGTGACCAAACTGATCGTAATTGGCCTTTCTTTTTTCATCTGAAAGTATGTGGTAAGCTTCGCTTGCTTCTTTGAATTTTTCCTCAGAAGTCTTGTCGCCTTTAGTTTTGTCAGGGTGATATTTTAACGCTAATTTTCTATATGCTTTTTTGATATCGTCTTTAGATGCACCTTTTGGGATACCTAAGACATCATAACAATCTCTTTTAGCCACAGGACGTCTCCTTGTTTTTTATCTTAGGCGCTTTTTTCTTTATCCTCTTTTACGTCTTCAAAATCTGCATCTACAACATTATCTTTGTCATTAGGTTTAGCATCTTTTGTTCCACCATCACCTTTATCATTATTATCTGGTTTCTGTTGGCTTTTGTATACAGCTTCACCTAATTTCATTGAAACTTGAATTAAACTTTGTGTTTTTTTCTTTATATCTTCTAAATCAGTTCCCTCTAAAGATTTTTTAAGGTCAGCTACTGCATTTTCAATAGCTTTCTTCTCCTCTGCAGACACTTTGTCTCCATGTTCTTTTAAACTTTTTTCAGTTGAAAAAACTAAACTATCTGCTTGATTTCTAGCGTCGACAGTGTCTCTTTTTTTCTTATCCGCCTCTTTGTTGGCTTCGGCATCTTTTACCATTTTTTGAATTTCTTCTTCAGATAAACCTCCAGAAGCTTGAATTTGAATTTTTTGCTCTTTTCCTGTGCCTTTATCTTTTGCTGAAACGCTAACAATACCATTAGCGTCTATATCAAATGTCACTTCTATTTGCGGAGTCCCTCTTGGAGCAGGGGGTATGCCCACTAGTTCAAAATTTCCAAGAATTTTATTATCGGCTGCCATCTCTCTTTCTCCTTGGAGCACTCTTATAGAAACTGCTGGTTGATTATCCTCAGCTGTAGAAAATACCTGGCTTTTTTTAGTTGGAATTGTTGTATTTTTTTCAATAAGTTTTGTTGAAACTCCTCCAAGTGTTTCAATTCCCAGTGAAAGAGGAGTAACGTCTAAAAGCAATACATCTTTAACGTCGCCTTGTAATACTCCACCTTGTATGGCTGCACCCATTGCTACCACCTCATCTGGATTAACACTTTTGTTTGGTTCTTTACCAAAAAAATTCTTAACTGTTTCAATTATCTTCGGCATTCTTGTCATTCCACCTACTAGAACCACTTCATTAATTTCTGCCGCAGAAAAACCTGAGTCTTTTAAAGCAGTTTTACACGGCTCTAAAGTTCTATCAACCAAGGTTTGAACTAAAGCTTCAAGTTTAGCTCTTGTAAATTTTAAATTAAGATGTTTAGGACCGGATTTATCTGCAGTAATAAATGGTAAATTAATTTCTGTCTGGGCTGCAGATGATAATTCAATCTTAGCTTTTTCTGCAGCTTCTTTTAATCTTTGAAGCGCAAGTTTATCACTTTTTAAATCAATACCGTTATCTTTTTTAAATTCAGAGGCCAAGTACTCAACAATAGCATCGTCAAAATCTTCTCCACCTAAAAAAGTGTCTCCATTAGTTGATTTTACCTCAAATACACCGTCACCAATTTCTAAAATAGAAATATCAAAAGTACCACCACCTAAATCATAAACAGCTATTTTTTTTCCACCTTTTTTATCTAAGCCATAAGCTAGTGATGCAGCAGTGGGTTCATTAATAATTCTTAAAACTTCTAATCCAGCAATTTTTCCTGCATCTTTAGTTGCTTGTCTTTGAGAGTCATTAAAATAAGCCGGAACAGTTATGACTGCCTTAGTAACTGATTGACCTAAATACTTTTCCGCAGTTTCTTTCATTTTTTGCAAAACAAATGCAGAGATCTGTGCAGGTGAATATTTTTTACTTTTACCTTCTACCCATGCATCACCGTTATCTGATTTGATAATTTTATAAGGAACTTTTGAAATATCTTTTTGAACGGAAGGACCATCAAATTTTCTCCCTATAAGTCTTTTGACTGCAAAAATAGTATCGCCTGCATTTGTAACAGCTTGTCTCTTAGCTGGTTGACCAACTAATTTCTCATCGTTTTCTAGAAATGCAACAACTGAAGGAGTTGTTCTTGCGCCTTCAACGTTCTCTAATACCTTAGCTTGTGAGCCGTCCATTATAGCCACACAAGAGTTTGTTGTTCCTAAATCTATCCCTATTACTTTGCTCATTATAATATATGTTCCATCTGTTTAATTTTCTATATGGGTGTTTTTTTAATTTCTACAAGGTTATTTTTTATCTTTTTTCTCATTTTTTTCATCGTTTTTTGAATTATTTCTCTTTGCGACACCTACTAATGCAGGTCTTAGTAATCTTTCTCCCAACATATAGCCTGGCTGTATTTCTTGCAAAATCGTCCCAGTCTCGGATTTATCATCTTCTATCTCAGTCATTGCTTGATGAAGATTTGGGTCAAATTTTTTACCCTCTGCATCTATTTTTTTTATATTATTTTTTTCAAATATAGATAGTAAATCTTTTTCTATAACTGTAATATTTTCTAAAAATTTATCTAAATCTTTGTTGTCTTTTAAAACTTTATCATTTTTTATTGCGTCTTTCGCCCTTTGCAAATTGTCTAATATTGCCAAACTTTCCTTAGCAAAATTAAATGAGCCAAATTCAAAAGCGTCTTTAATTTCTTTTTCAAATCTTCTTCTCTGATTTTCAATTTCAGCCAATAATCTAAGTGATTTATCTTCAGCATTTTTTAATTTTTCCTCTATAGAGATCTTGACATCTTTTTCATTATCAGGAGATTCATCAAGAGAGTCATCAGCCTTTTCAGGGGCTATTTTATCTTTAGTTATACCTTCTTCTTTTTTGTTATTTTCTGACATCTAATTGCTATATAGTAAATAATTATTAAATTACTAGGTTCTAATGAAAAAAATTTTAATTGGTACCCATAATAAAGGAAAATACAAAGAAATTTCTTATCTGATATCAAAAAAATTTAAAAAAATTTCACCAATTACGCTAAAGATTAAAAGCCCAAAAGAAACAGGTAAGACATTTGCATCAAATTCAAAATTGAAAGCCTTATTTTTTTCTAAATACGTAAAGTATCCAGTAATTTCAGATGACTCGGGTCTTTGTGTTAAATCTCTAAATTATCGTCCGGGCGTTTTTTCAGCAAGATTAGCTAAACAAAAAGGAAGTTTTTTCAAGGCAATGAAATATATTTTAAAAAAAATGAAAACTAAAAAAAACAGATCTGCTTTTTTTATATGTAGCTTATCTTATAAAATACCTAAAAGGAAAATTATTACAGTAGAAGGAAAAATAATGGGAAAGATATCAAATAGAATCTTGGGAAATAAGGGCTTTGGATATGACTCTATATTTATTCCTGATTCTCACAGCATAACTTTTGGTCAGATGGCAAAAAGGAAAAAAATTAAATTAGATCATAGATATTTAGCATTTAAGAAATTAAAAAAGAAAATTAAAATTTTATAAACTTATTTTTATCAGTTTTGTAGATACTTAATTCTTGGATTACTTCTCTCTCTTTAAACTGAAATGATCCTATCTTACCCTTAATTTTATTTTTAAATGAAAAATCATTAATTGAGTTTATTCTTCCATTTTTTTTCCATGTATAATAAATTAGCCCTAATGCATCGTATGTTAAAATAGTTATTTCATTAGGATAAGAGTCAAATCTTTTGAAATAATTTTCATTATACTTTTTAAACTCTTTATAGTTTATTGATGGATAATAAAGATTTCGTATAGTGTTCTCATAAAAAATACTTTCATCGAACCATTGATTTACAGTTGTGAATAAAACTTCGTCTTGATTTACATCAGAGTAAACTAATGAAGTTAAAACACTTTTCAAATTATTTCCAAAATCAATTATTATAACTGAGTCAAAATTTACTTCACCCAAGGTATAAAGTTGATCTAACTTCTCAAGTTGTTTAATTGACTGTTCGTCATCCTTATCTTCAAACATTTTTTTTCTAAGTTCTAAATTTTTTTTCCTTTGCGAGTAGTTTGTTAATTTCTCAATCTCCCCTGTTAAAACTTCAGGATTAGAACTATATTTAAATATTTTAAAATTTACCAAATTAAAATTCTTAAGTTTTTCTTCTACAAATTCTGTATATTGATTTTCTGGAAACATAATTACAGTTCTTTTTTTTTTATTCTTTTTAATAAATTTTATTAAAGTTGCTAATTGAGACTCCAAACTTATTCCTATACTTATTATATTGCTAGTAAATTCAGGTGAAATATTTGATGGTGAGATAAAAACTAAGTCGTTATAACTTTTAACTTTTTCGAATTCATCGTGACTAACCGGTCCAATTATAACCTTGGCACCTTGATCTCTAATGTCTTTAATTGCAAGATTTAATTTTTCATTGTTATTATATCCAGAGTCTCTAGGTATAATAAAAACATCTTTGTCGCCAATTTCTTCCAAAGCCATTTGCAATGAATACAATAAAGAGTTACCAAGCTCCTTGTACTCACCACTTAAAGGTGCCAATAATCCAATTTTCAACTTTTTAATATCTTCGTTACCAAAAAGATTAGAGTTAAAAAATATAATTATATAAGATAATATTAAAAAAAATTTTTTTTTCATATAATGACTTTATCTAACTACAGTTTATATATTGTTTCTACTCCGATTGGAAATCTTGAAGATATAACCTTGAGAGCAGTTAACACTTTGAAAAAATCCGACATAATTCTCTGCGAGGATACCAGAAGATCTTTGAAACTTCTGAATCACTTCAAAATTAAGAAGAGGCTTATCTCCTATCATAAATTTAACGAAAGCAAAAAAATATTAAATATAATAGAATATATAAAACAGGGCAAAATTTTGTCTCTAATTTCTGATGCTGGAACACCGTTACTATCAGATCCTGGCCGACTTCTCATTAATGAGTGCCTAAAACAAAATATAAAAGTCGTACCAATTCCAGGTGTATCTTCGATAACAACCGCAATAAGCGCGTCAGGATTTAGGGATCAATTTATTTTTTATGGTTTTTTACCAAAAAGTGAGATTGAACTTGAAAAAATTCTTAAAATTCTAGCTGATTACAATTTCTCTCTAATTTTTTTTGTGCCAGCAATAAAGATAAATTTTTATATCAAAAGATTTAAGATTTTTTTTTCGGGCAGAAAACTAATGATCGGAAGAGAAATGACAAAAATTCATGAAACGTTTTACAGAGATGAGGTTGATAATATTAACTTATTCAAGGGTCCTATTAAGGGCGAATTAACAGTCATAGTTTCTGAGAAAAATAAAACAAATAAACCAATTAACAAAGAAAAAATTATTCACAGAGCTAAAAAGTATTTAAAAAAATACAGTTTAAAAGATACAGTTGATTTGATTTTACAGACTGAAAAAGTTAAAAAAAAAGAACTTTACCAATTATGTTTAGATATTAAAAATGAAAAAAATAGTTAGTATAATTATCGTATTTTTTTTAACATCATGTAGTTCAGTAGGACAGTTTGGAGCTGGTGTTGATATCACTTTTGATCCAAGAACAATAGGTATGCAAATTGATGATACTATTATGCAAAAAAACCTTAGTGCAAGATTAGCTTTGACTGATAAAAAATATTTTTTGTCAATTAATTCAGAAGTGAGAGATGGAAACATCTTCTTATCTGGAAAAGTAGATGGGGCAGAAGAAAAAATAAAAATTACTAAAATGGCATGGGAAACTAATGGAGTACGCTCGGTAAAAAATGCTATAAAAATAAAAGGTCAAACAAACTTTAAAAGCACTGCTAAAGATATATTGATTACAAGTCAATTAAGAACAGCTCTAATTCTGAATAAAAAAACTAAAGCGAGAAATTACACTTTGGAGACAATAAATAAAAATATATATATTTTTGGTATTGCTATGGATCGTGATGAAAAAAAAGAAGTTATAGATGAAGCTAATAAAATATATGATGTAAAAAACATATATCCATCAATATATTTAGCTACTGAGCTTAGTAGAAATAAACTTTAATTTGAATAATCAATCACATCTGAGGAATAAGCAGCGATTGAAGCTAAGTTTAAAATCTCAGAAGTCGTCGCCCTTAAAGGTGCGACTTCAATAGGTGAACCCAATCCTATAAGAAGTGGGCCTATTAATTTTCCACCACCAAAAACCTTCATCAGCTTTGTTGAAATAGCAGCACTATGTAATGCAGGCATAATTAAAATATTTGCATTCCCTACAATCTTGGAGAAAGGGTAAATTTCCTTATATATTGGGTTAAGAGCAACGTCTGGCTGCATTTCTCCATCAAAATCAAAATCAACTTTTTCTTTTTTTAACAAATCTATCGCATCTCTTACGTGTTTGGTATTTTTAGAAATGGGTTTTCCGAAAGTGGAGTGAGATAAAAAAGCAACTTTTGGATCGAATCCGAATAGCCTTGCTACTCGCACACATGATTTGGATACCTTTACTAATCTTTCGGGAGATGGAAAATCCTGAACATTAGTATCAGCAACTAAAATAGTTTTACCTTTTAACGTAATCATGGTCATGCCGAATATTTCTTCTCCCGGTCTAGGGTCAGTAACCTTTTTCAGCTTTTCAATCGAGGCTGCGTAATGCCTAATGTTCCCGGTAACCATAGCGTCTGCATCTTGACATGCAATCATTGATGCTCCCCAAGCTATTCGATCATTCCTAACTAAACGATCAACGTCTCTCTCTAATTGTCCCTCTCTTTGCAGTCTTTTATATAAATGTTTTACATATTTATTTCTTTTATCTTTATCAGTCGAATTTACAATTTCGATTTTATAATTTTCATCCAGTCCTATATTTTTTAGTTGTTCTTTAATTCTTTTTTCTGCGCCAATAAGTATTGGTGTCCCCAATTTATTTCTCCCAAATTCTATTGCTGCTTTCAGCATATTTTCATCTTCTCCCTCAGCAAATATAACTCTTTTTGGATTTTTTCTGACTTTTGCATTAATACCCTGCATTAGTGACATCGTTGGATCTAATCTATTAGTAAGTTGATCTTTATAGATCTCTATATCTGTAATATTTTTTCTCGCCACCCCGCTTTTCATTGCAGCATCTGCAACAGCAGCTGGAATAACACTAATCAATCTTGGATCAAAAGTTGAAGGAATTATATAATCTCTACCGTACCTTGGTCTATCACCTCCGTAAGCTGAAACTACTTCATCAGGTACATTTTCACGAGCTAATAATGCTATCGCTTTTGCAGCAGCAACTTTCATCGCTTCGTTTATTTCTCTCGCTCTTACGTCGAGTGCTCCTCTAAAGATGTAAGGAAACCCAATTAAATTATTTACTTGATTAGGATAATCAGATCTTCCAGTTGCAATAATAGCATCAGACCTCACTTCCTGAATAAGTTCAGGCTTAATTTCTGGATCTGGATTAGCGCAGGCAAAAATTATTGGATTCTTAGCCATTGATTTTACCATATCTTTGGTCACAACATCTTTTGCAGATAATCCTAAAAATACGTCAGCATTTTTTATCGCCTCATCTAAAGATCTTAATTTTGTATCAATGGCATGTGCTGATTTAAACTGGTCAATATTTTTTCGACCTTTGTAAATTACACCTTTACTATCACACATGACAATATTTTCAGTTTTTACACCTGAACTTTTAAAAAGATTTGCACACGCTTGAGCCGATGCGCCAGCACCGTTTACAACTACTTTTACTTTATCAATTTTCTTTTTTGAGATGTCCAAGGCATTAATTAAAGCCGCAGTAGTTATTATAGCGGTACCATGCTGATCGTCATGAAAGACTGGAATATCTAATAGTTCCTTTAGCTTCTGTTCAATTATAAAGCAGTCTGGTGCAGCTATATCCTCTAAATTAATTCCACCAAATGTTCCTCCAATATTCTTTATAGTTTCAACTATTGAGTCTGTATTAGTAGAATTAATTTCAATATCGATTGAGTCAATATCAGCAAATCTCTTAAATAAAACAGATTTTCCTTCCATCACAGGTTTAGAAGCAAGTGCTCCTAAATTACCCAAACCTAAAATTGCTGAGCCGTTACTTATTACTGCTACTAGATTTCCTTTGCTTGTAAAATCATAAGCAAGGTCAGGATTTTTAGCAATTTCTTTAACAGGAGCAGCTACGCCAGGAGAATAAGCTAAAGAAAGATCTCTTTTTGTTGTGAGAGGTTTACTAGAATTAATCTCAATTTTGCCCGACTTTCCCTTTATATGAAAGTCAAGTGCTTCTTTATCTGAATAATGATCAATTTCGGTTTTTTTTGACATTTATTTTAATGAGTATGTAATATAAAGAAAATTAATTCACTATAAATTTATGGCTTAATTTAGATTAAATATGAACTTGCTTTCCTCAGCCTCAATTTTCAGTTTTTTTACATTAATCAGCAGAATTTTAGGCTACTTAAGAGACATTTTAATAGCTATTTTTTTGGGAGCCTCACTATTTGCTGACGCATTTTTTGTCGCTTTTAGATTACCCAACACTTTTAGACGTCTTTTTGCAGAAGGGACATTTAACGCAGCTTTTATACCTAGTTACACCTCAGCGAAACTTAAGAATAATCAAACAGGCAAAATATTTGCAGATGATGTTTTAAGTCTTCTTGTAATAACTTTACTTATAATAATAACTCTTGCTGAAATCTTTACACCCTTTTTAGTATATCTCATCGCTCCTGGTTTTTTAGTTGATGATATCAAGTTTAATCTAGCGGTTGAATTTACAAGAATTACATTTCCATTCTTGTTATTTGTTAGTTTATCATCCTTCTTTTCGGGAATTTTAAATTCTAATAATAAATTTGCCGCCGCAGCCGCAGCACCTATAATTTTAAATATTATTTTAATAATAAGTATATTAATTTCTTATTTTCAGGATTTAAATATAGCTAAACAACTTTCTTACGGAGTAACATTAGCTGGAATTGTTCAATTTCTATTTTTGACTTTTTTTACTTATAAGTTTTATAGACCAAATTTTAAATTTCGTTTTAAAATAACCAACAAAGTAAAATTTTTCTTTAAAAAATTGTTACCTAGTATCTTTTCATCAGGCGTCACTCAAATAAATATTTTGGTAGGTACAATAATTGCATCTTTTCAGTCCGGTGCAGTCTCTTATTTGTATTATGCTGATAGGGTTTATCAAATTAATTTAGCGATTGCAGGAATAGCGGTTGGAACAGTTTCCTTACCAGTGCTTTCCAAAGCATTTAAATCAAAAAATTTTTTAAAGGTTTCAAAAATTCAAAATAGATCAATAGAATTATCCTTACTATTTTCAATACCTGCGAGTATAGGTCTGATTATAGCATCAGAGCAAATTATTAATGGGTTATTTGGGTATGGCTCCTTTTCTATGGATGATGTTGAGTTGACATCTAATGCTTTAAAGTTTTTTGGTTTTGGCGTTATTGCCTTTGCATTAGTAAAAATTTTATCTAACTTTTTTTTCGCAAGAGACAACACTAAAACTCCGTTTTATATTTCGTTTCTTATTGTTTTTTTAAACGTTATTATAAGTTTAAGTTTATTTAATAAAGTAGGTTTTGTAATAATCCCAATTGCAACTTCTATTTCGACTTGGATTGGTGTCTTAATTTTTTTATATTACTTACAAAAAAGACGATATTTGCTTTTACAAAATAAAATATTCAAGAATATTTTAAAGATCATTGTCTCATCTGTCATTATGGCCGTCATATTGATGTTACTACTAGATAAGTTTTCTAGTTATCTAAATTACACATATAGTTATAAATCAATTTATTTATTAATTATTGTAGGTTTCGTAGGGATTGTTTATTTGATATCTTGTAATCTATTAGGATTATTAAAAATTAAAAATTATAAAACAAATTAAATGAATAAAAAAAAATTAGTATTTTCCGGCGTTCAACCAACTGGGAATTTACATTTAGGAAACTATCTTGGTGCCTTGAAAAACTTTGTTTCGTTGCAAAAAGAAATGGATTGTATTTATTGTGTAGTAGATTTACATGCGATAACAACTTTTCAAAATCCAGATCAACTGAGAAATAACGTTTTGGAGACAGTTGCTAGTTTTATTGCTACGGGACTTAATCCAACAAAAAGTATAATTTTTAACCAATCTGCAGTTTCTGGTCACGCTGAGTTGGCATGGATCTTGAATTGCATTTCTAGAATTGGATGGTTAAACCGAATGACTCAGTTTAAAGATAAAGCTGGATCGGATAAAGAAAGAGCAAGCGTTGGTTTATATATCTACCCAAATCTAATGGCTGCGGATATTCTCCTTTACAAAGCTACTCACGTTCCCGTTGGAGCTGATCAAAAGCAGCATTTAGAATTATCCAGAGACATTGCGCAAAAGTTTAATAATGACTTTAATTGTAAAGATTTTTTTCCTTTACCGGAACCTTTAATACCAAAGAATGTTTCTAGAGTAATGAGTTTAAGAGATGGAAATAAAAAGATGAGTAAGTCAGAAGAGTCTGACTATTCAAGAATAAATTTAAAGGATAGTGCAGATGAAATTAACAAAAAAATTAAAAAAGCTAAATCAGACTCGGATCAGATACCTGATAATGTAAATGAACTAGAAAAAAAACCAGAGGCATTAAATTTAATAAATATTTACTCAGAGATTTCAAAATCTAAACTAGAAAAAGTTTTAAAAGAAATGTCTGGTAAAGAATATTCTTTTTTAAAAAAAAAATTGGCAGAACTTTTAATCAATGAAATCGAACCAGTTGGAAAAGAAATAAAGAAATTATTGGGAGATAAGTCGCACCTTGAGCAAATTTTGAAAAAAGGTAGAGAAAAAGCCAATATTATCGCTGAGGAAAACCTTAAAAATATACGTGAAAAAGTGGGGTTGATATAATATAAATTTCTCATGATACAAACAGAATCTACCCCAAATCCTAATTCCTTGAAGTTTCTTTCTGATAAAATTATTTCAGATATTGGAACAGAAGAGTTTCAGAAAGGTGATATTAAAAATTTATCTAATCCTTTCATAAAAGAGCTGTTAGAATTCAATGGCATTGAATTGGTTTTGTTATCTAAAAATTTTTTGTCTGTAAAAAAAACAGATAATGCTTCCTGGAGTGATTTAAAACCTATGGTTATCTCACATCTTAACCATTACTTTGAAAATAATAATGAACCAATTTTAAGTGAAACTGAAAAAACTAAATCTGTTGAAAACAATAACGATGAAACAATTAAAAAAATTTTGGATGTGTTGGATACTAAAATTCGGCCGGCAGTTGCAAGGGATGGTGGAGATATTAAGTTTAAATCTTTTGATAATGGAGTTGTAAAAGTTGAATTACAAGGAAGCTGCTCAGGATGTCCGAGCTCTTTAATGACGCTAAAGCAAGGTGTTCAAAATCTTTTAAAACACTATGTTAAAGAAGTAAATTCTGTGGAGGCAAACTAGATTGTGAAAAAAAAACTAACATATCGAGATAAGTTATTAGAATTAGCTTACATTTATAACGTACGAGAAATTCAAGAGTACACCAAAAGAAGAAAAAATTTAACTTCAGGACAAATTGAATTAATTCTTAAGAAGAATAAAATTATTATACCTAAAGATTTTAAAACAAACTTTTTTAAAGAAAATGTTACGAAACCAATTTCGAAATTAAAATCAAGTATACAAGATTTTAAAGAAGAAAAAATTAGAGACAAAAATAGATTTTTTAGAAGAGTAGAAAACTATAAATATGACACCAGAAGAAAAATAAATCACGGAGTAAGTAATTTATGGAGAGGGCTCGGTATTGCTGGAATAAATTTTATTAATATTTTCCCTAAACTAGGTAGTTCAGTTGCATCTTTTTTTGGAAACGTTTTTACTGATGTTTTTAACTCAATTTACAATCAACAAATTGACAAAAAAAGCGCGAGAAACGTAATTGTTGGCTTCTTCGTAGTTGCTGTGGTAACAACTGCAGTAATCGCCGGTTTAACTGCTTATAAGAATTTCGATTTCTCTGAAAAAAAAATAGTTACAGAGAAGTCTAAAAGCAAAGATGAAACAGAGATTAAGAAGCCTCTTTTGAAACAAAAAAAAGAGACCAAATTACCAGAAAAGAAAGTCGAGGAAAAAAAAGCTATACAAAAAGATAAGCTAAAAAAAGACGTAAAAAAACCTGAATTAAAAAAGAAAAAAGATAAAAAAGTAACAGATTCAATTCTACCTGATTTAAATTTAAAAACTGAAACAGTTCTTAATCTTTTTGAAGATGTAAATTATGATCTTAATAAAGTTAGAAAAGAAAAGAAAGTTAAACCGATCTATTTCACTCAATTCCCTAGAGATCTTGATGAATTACAAAGTGTAAAATTAAAGAAAGAAACCTTTATAAAAATTGTTTTGCCTTTGATAGTAGCAGAAAATGAAAAAATATTAGAAGATCGAGACAAATTAAAATTAATGTCCTCAAAAAAAATGACTACAGATGAAGAAAAACAATGGTTAAGGCAAAAATTTTTAGAATATAAAGTCAAGGGTGGAAAATTAGACGAGTTAGAAAAAAGAATGGACATTATTCCCACTTCTTTAGCTTTAGCACAAGCAGCAAAAGAGAGTGGGTGGGGAACTTCTAGATTTGCTCTTGAAGGAAATGCAATGTTTGGACAATGGACTTGGACTGGTAACGGAATTGAACCATTATTTAAAGATAAAACAAAAACTCACAAAATCTTAAAATTTCCAATATTAAGAGCTTCAGTCAAATCTTATATAAATAATTTGAATACTCATAAAAGTTACAAAAAGCTTAGAGATATTAGAATTGAGTTAAGGAATAAAAATAGAACTATAGCAGGGCTAAAATTAACTGCGACATTGGATAATTATGCCGAGACAGGAAAAGAATACACAAAAATTATCGCTCAAATAATAAAAGAGAATAGACTTACCGACTTTGAACCGGTTACATTAACAAAGTCAAAAAAAGTTATAGAAATAAATTCTTAATTTACTTTTCAGCTATAACAAACTGTATACCCAACCATCTCCAGAAACCGCCGGTCTCTCTTAGTGAGCAATTTATTCTACCTCTTTCACCTACAAATTTTTCCGTAATTTTAATTTCTAAGATGCGTTCTTCTATAAATGAAATTTTTGAGTCTCTCCATTTATTACCTTCATTTGAAAAACATGTAATTTGACTTAAATTTCTTATTCCTGGGTAAAATTCAATTCTAACCTCAGGTGGGTTTTTCGAGTTTAATAGATATTTTTCTTTTGGATAAATATTCTCGTATTTTAAGGGAAGAGTTTTGATTAAAGTTTGAAATCTTTCTATTTTTCCATATTTTTCATTAATTGGGAATCTTGGGAGTTCCCATAAATCTTTTGTTTCATCTATTACTCCAGAGTGTTGACCAAAGGCAAATTTAAAACCTAAATCTTTTATAATCTTTTTAAACTCTAAACTGTATTCTCCAAACGGATATGAAAAAAATTTTGAATTTTTTCCTAGTCTTTGTTCAAAAATCTTAATGGATTTCAATATATCTTCTTTAATAAAATTTACAGACTCCTCTGCAAGGTATTCATGAGAATGACTATGATTTCCAATCTCTACAAGATCTGAATTATGAAGTTCAATTATTTGATCCCAATTCATATAATTATATGATCCGACTTCCCTCGTACTTACAAATAATATAAAAGGAATTTTTTTCTTCTTTAGAATTGGCCAAGCATTTTTGTAGAATGATAATAATCCATCATCTATAGTTAACAAAATTTTCCTTTCTTTTTTGTTATTTGAGAGAGATTTTTCAAAATCTAATGGATGAACAAATTTTACTCCTTCACTCTCTATAATTTCAAGCTGTTTGTCAAAAACATCTAATTGGATATTAGTTGAGGGATATTTGCTTTCACCAAATCTATGGTACATTATAGATATGAGTCCAAAATCATCAAAAGTAGAATTGTCTGCTGCCGAAACACTTGAATGATAAGTCTCAAAACTTAAGGTTATAATAATAATGATAAATAATTTTTTAATTATTAACTGCATTGGGACTGATGATAAATTAGGTTTGAGAATAAATAAAGATTTTTTTATTCAATATTCTAAAAATGTAAAAACAAATAATGAAAAACTTGTCTCAGAAATATTTAGTTTTTTGAAAGCTTATAATGTTATATTAGATGAAAACTTTAGCGTAATCGTTAATCAAGGTCCTGGCAGTTTTTCTAGCATAAGAATTTCTCTTGCTGTAGCGAAAGGACTAGAAATATCAAAAAAAGTCAAAATATTTGGCTTTAGAAATCAAGATTTGAGGATATTTGATCAAAAAAACGTTGAAAAATTGGTAGAAAATAATTTAATAGAAAAAAATTTGATTAAGCCTATTTATTTAAGTTAAATTAATTTATGAGTATTATTGAAGAAAAATGTAAACAAAAGGGAGTAAGGCTCACAGATCAAAGAAAAGTTATTGCAAAAGTTCTTTCTGAGTCTAAAGAAGTTTACGGATCTAAAGATCATCCGGATGTAGATGAACTTCATAAAAGAGTTTCAGCTTTAGACGACAAAATAAGTATCGCTACAGTTTATAGAACAGTAAAACTTTTCGAAGAATCTGGAATACTTGTGAAACACGATTTCAAAGCTGGAAAAGCGCGCTATGAAATAAATGATGATCACAACCATTTAATTGATATCAATAGTGGGGAGATCGTAGAATTTGTAGATAAAGAAATTGAAGAGTTGCAAAAAAAAATTGCAAAAAAATTAGGGTATAATCTTGTTGATCACAAACTTGAACTTTACGGCTCAAAAATAAAAAAATAATTTGGAAAAAAAAATTTTTATAAAAACATTTGGTTGTCAAATGAACGAGTATGATAGTAATCGTATCTTTGACACAGCTAAAAGGATAAATTATCAAAAAACAGAAAAATTAGAAGAAGCAGATTGCTATGTTTTAAATACATGCCATATCAGAGAAAAGGCTACTGAAAAAGTATATCATGATATTGGACGTATTAAAAAAAAATTTAGAAATAAAAAAAAACCAATTATCATTATAGCAGGCTGCGTTGCTCAAGCAGAGGGAGATATATTATTAAAAAAGGAGAAATATATTGATGCTTTGATTGGACCACAAGCATATCATCAATTTAATGAAATTATTCTAAAGATTGAAAAAAATTCTAATAAAATAAATTTTACAGAATTTGAAGTAATACAAAAATTCGACAGTTTAAATATTATTAAGAATTCTGATAACGATGTCTCTACTAATCTAACAATACAAGAAGGTTGCGATAAATTTTGCAAATTCTGTGTTGTACCCTACACACGGGGAGCTGAATTTTCAAGATCAATAAACGAAATAGTAACTGAGTGTAAGCATTTAGTTGATAATGGATCAAAAGAAATCACTTTGTTAGGACAAAATGTAAACGCTTACTCTTTCAATGGAAAAAAGCTTTCTAATTTAATAAATGAAATTTCAAAAATTAAAGATTTAAAAAGAATAAGATATACAACTTCACATCCAATTGACTTTTCCTATGACTTGATAGAAATCTACAAAAATTCAGAAAAGCTTATGCCTCTAATTCATCTACCGGTTCAAAGTGGATCAGATAAAATTTTAAAAAGTATGAACAGAAAACATACAAAAAAAGACTATTTAAACTTGATTTATAAATTAAAAAAGAACAACCCAGCGATAAAATTTTCAAGTGACTTTATTATTGGTTATCCTGGGGAAACAGATGAAGATTTTAATGATACATTAAAACTTATGAAAGAAGTTGGTTTTATAAATTCTTACTCTTTTGTTTTTAGTCCTAGGCCAGGAACTCCAGCAGCAAAAATGAAGCTAGTAGAGAACAAATTAGCAAAAGAAAGATTATTAATATTCCAGGAAAAAGCAAATGAAATTAAAGCAAATTATAGAAAAAGCCTTCTTAATAAAAAGGTTTGCGTTCTTTTTGAAAACCATACAAAAAATAAAAACAAATTTTTTGGTAGAGACGAATATCTTAATTCTGTAATTGTAGAATCTAAGAACGATTTAAAAGGGAAAATCAAAGAAACTATAATTTCTGAGGCAAATCAAAACACCTTATTTGGTAAAATATATCAAAGAGTGAATAATAATTTTTTTGCAGCATAAATTATGTCAGAAATTTCAAAATTAGATCAAAATTTGATTATTAAAAAAATCGATAGAGAAACTGTAAATATTAATGTTTCTGACAACGAGATGTTAATGTCTATTGTGGGACAATTTGATCAGAATTTAAAAGAATTAGCTAAACTGACTTCTACAAACGTTTTTTTTAGAGGAAACTCAATAACTTGCAAAGGTAAAAGGGATGATATTCAAATATTCTGTGACGCTATAAAATTTTTAATTAATAAATATTTTTTGACAAAAATTATTGAAAAAGAGGATATACTTCTCTCTGTGAAAAAAAATATGGATATCAAACAATCAAATGTTAAGTCATTTAAACAATTAATTCAAACTCCAAGGAAGTCTGTAATAGCGAGATCGGAAAAACAATCAGATTACATTAAGGCTTTAAAAGAAAATGATATAGTAATGTCCTTAGGTCCTGCAGGAACTGGAAAAAGTTTCTTGGCAGTGTCTGTTGGAGTGACGATGTTAATGGAAAAAAAAATTGAAAGAGTAATATTATCTAGACCAGCTGTTGAAGCTGGAGAAAAATTAGGTTTTTTACCAGGAGATATGAAAGAAAAAGTAGATCCATATTTGAGACCTTTGTATGATGCTTTGTACGAATTATTTGGTCCTGATAAAATTGATAAAAAAATTGAAACAGGAGAAATTGAAATAGCACCATTAGCATTCATGAGAGGAAGAACATTAAAAAATTGCTTTGCAATTTTGGATGAAGCACAGAATGCTACCGAAACACAAATTAAAATGTTCTTAACAAGAATAGGAGAAAATTCAAAATTAGTAGTGAACGGAGATCCATCACAAATTGATTTAATAAATAAATCTCAATCTGGTTTAATCAAATCGAGAAATATTTTGAGGCATTTGAAAGAAATTAAATTTATAGAATTTGACCATAATGACGTTGTTAGACATCCGATAGTTTCAAAGATTATTAGAGCTTATCAAAAGCAAAGCACTGATGATAAAGATTAATATCATTCCTAATGACAAAAAATGGTATAAATATATTAAAAACCCCGAAGCATACATTCGACAACAAGCACACTATCTAAATAAAAATTTTAAATTATATAAAAAAAAAGATATTTTTTGCACAATACTTCTTTCCGGGGATGAGGAAATCAGAAAATTAAATAACAAATTTAGAAAAAAAAATAAATCTACAGATGTATTATCATTTCCATTTTATAGAAAAATTGAACTAAAAAAAATGCTTAAAAAAGAGAAACAAATATATTTGGGAGATATAATTGTGAATTTTAACAAGATTAGAAACAAAAAAAAATTGGCTAATTTTAAAATAGAGTTTAATAAACTTTGGGTGCATGGGTTAACTCATTTATTCGGATATGACCACAAAAAAGATAAAGATTTTTATAGAATGTTAAAAGTTGAAAAAAAGTTTTTATCTTTTTTAAAATAAATGATTGAAACTTATCTTAACAACCGCTTTGTAACTTTATACGTAATTCCTTTGGCAATGGGATTACTTACAGTTTTTTCTTTTCAACCGTTTAATCAAACAATATTAAACTTTTTAATACTACCGTTATATTTCTATTTAGTAATTTACATAAAAAAAAAATCAAAAAGTGTTTACAGAAAAAAACCATACAAAAAAAATTTATTCATTTTTGGAACTTCATTTGGTTTTGGATTTTTTTTAGGAGGGATACATTGGATAACTCACTCATTAACTTTTGATGAAAGTTTTAAAATTTTGATTCCAATTAGTTTAATTTTAATACCATTATTTTTAAGTATTTTTTTCTCACTAATAACATTAATTTTGGGACCCATTTTAAATTTGAATTTCTCGTCAATAATTCTTTTCTCTGGAGGATTGGCATTTTCAGATTACCTTCGTGCAAAAATTTTTACTGGTTTTCCATGGAATTTGTGGTCCTATAGTTTCTCCTGGAATTTAGAAATTATACAGATACTAAATAAAACAGGATTATTTGCTTTCAACTTAATTTCAGTTACTATTTTCATGTTACCTGCTATTTTTTTTTTAAAAATAAGTTCTATTAAAAAATTTTTGTTAGTCATTATGATCCCCTCAATTCTTCTTATTTTTTATTTATATGGGAGCTATACAATCAACCTGAATAAAAAAAAATTAGACAGTCAAACTAAAAAATATAATGTAAAAGTAATTTCACCAAATTTTGAACTTAAGTATGGCCTTTCTTTTGAAGAAATAAAATTAAGATTAAAAAAATTAATTCGATATAGCGAACCTGAGAAAAACAAACAAACACTTTTCATTTGGCCTGAAGGCGTCTTTAGTGGTTATAGCTATAAAGAATTATTAAGTCTTAAAGATATATTTTCTAAAAATTTTGACAAAGACCATAACATCTTGTTTGGAGTGAATAGAAAAGATAAAAAAAAAGATGGAACCTACAACAGTTTAGTAATTGTAAATAATAATTTTGATATCGTAAAAGAATATAGAAAGCAAAAACTCGTTCCTTTCGGGGAGTTTCTACCATTTGAAAGATTTTTTAATAATTTTGGCCTCAAAAAAATCACAGAAGGACATGGATCTTTTTTAAAAGGTGGACAACAAAGCAATCTAATAATTAATGATTTAAATATTTTACCGTTGATTTGCTATGAAATTATATTTACAGAATTAATACAAAAATCTCATCAAAATACTAATATAGTAATTACCATCTCTGAAGATGGATGGTTTGGAAACTCAATTGGGCCTTATCAACACTTTGCTAAAGGAATTTACAGAGCAGTTGAACACGACACTTTTTTTCTTAGATCTGTTAATAAAGGAATAACTTCCATTATTAACAACAAAGGTAAAGTAATTAAGAGGCTTAATCCAAATGAAGCGGGTAATATTGAGCTAGACGTACCATTAATTCAAAGTGAAAATAAAAATAAAAATGATTTGATATTTTTTGTTCTTTTAATTACATATATTTTTTACTTTTATAGGAATAGAAATGAAAGATAACTACTTATTTACGAGTGAGTCAGTCTCAGAAGGTCATCCAGATAAAGTTTGTGATAGAATTTCAGATATGGTTGTAGATTCATATCTGTCAAAAGATCCAGTTTCTAGAGTTGCTTGTGAAACGTTAACTACAACTAACAAAGTTGTATTAGCGGGAGAAACTAGAGGACCTAAAATTGAGAAAGAAGAATTAATAAATAATGTTAGGAATTGTATTAAAGAAATAGGTTATGACCAACAAGGTTTTAGTTGGAAAACAGCAAACATTGATACTTTCTTACATGAACAATCTTCCGATATAGCAATGGGCGTCGACTCTAAAGAAAATAAAGATGAAGGTGCAGGTGATCAAGGAATCATGTTTGGGTATGCATGTAAAGAGACCGAAGATTTAATGCCAGCCCCTATACATTTTTCACACAAAATATTAAGATTGATGGCGGAAGATCGAAAAAAAAATATTCTAAAAGGAATCGAACCTGATTCAAAAAGCCAAGTAACAATGCTGTACGAAAATAATAAACCAGTTAAGGTCACATCAGTTGTAATATCTACGCAACATTCTAAGGATTTAAATCAGGATAAAGTAAGAGAAATAATTATTCCATACATAAAGAAAACTATCCCTCAAAATTATTTAGTTGATTTAAGTCCTAAAGAAATTTACATCAATCCAACTGGACAGTTTATTATTGGAGGTCCCGATGGTGATACTGGATTAACAGGGAGAAAGATAATCGTTGACACTTATGGTGGAGCTGCTCCGCATGGTGGTGGAGCTTTTTCCGGTAAAGATCCAACAAAGGTTGATAGATCAGCAGCTTATGCTTCAAGATATTTAGCAAAAAATATTGTTTCAGCAGGCGTATCAGATAAATGTCTAATTCAATTAGCTTATGCAATAGGAGTATCAAAACCTTTGTCTATATTTATTAAATTAGCAGATGAAGATAATGAAAAAATTGAAGAAGTAAAAAAAATTATAGATCAAAATTTCGATCTATCTCCAAGAGGAATTAGAGAAATGCTAAAACTTAACAACCCAATTTACGAAGTAACATCTGCGTATGGTCACTTTGGTAGAAAACCCACAAATAAGGGTGAATTTTCTTGGGAAAAAACAGATAAAGTAGAATTATTCAATCTGTAATCTTGAAAAAACCATAAATTTCTTCTAAAAGTTCCTAAATATTGAATAATTCAAAATGGGCACTAGCCCATTTTTTTTTAGGAGAGGTAAAAATGTTGAACAGAGGATTGGATAAATTAGAGCTTTTGAGAATCGTTGAAGCAGTCGCGAATGAAAAATCTATAGATAAAGAATTAGTAATAAATTCTATGGAAAGCGCTATTCAAAAAGCTGCACTAACTAAATTTGGAAATGATAATAATATTGAAGTTATTATCAATAGAGAGAGCGGTGAAATAAAAATTCAAAAAGTTTTAGAAATAGTGGAAAAAGTGGAAGACCCTGCTCGCGAAATTACTTTAAATGAAGCCAAGAAAAATAGAAAAAATATTAATGAACTCAAAGTTGGTGAAAAAATCTATGAGGAGCTGCCTCAAATAGATTTTGGTAGAATAGCTGCTCAAAGCGCAAAACAAGTAATAAGCACTAGAGTAAGAGAAGCTGAAAAAAATAGACAGTATGAAGATTTCATAGATAAGCAAGGTCAAATATTGAGTGGGATTATTAAAAGATTAGAATACGGAAACGTAATTGTTGATTTAGGAAAAGCGGAGGGCGTTATCAAAAAAGATGAATTAATACCTAGAGAGATTTTAAAAACTGGTGATAGAGTAAAAGCTTATTGTTATGAAGTTAAAAAAGAAATTAAAGGACATCAGATATTTCTTTCAAGGGCTCATCCTCAATTTTTAGCAAAACTTTTTTTTCAAGAAGTTCCAGAAATATATGAAGGTACAATAGAGATTAAATCTGTTGCAAGAGATCCAGGGAGTAGGGCAAAAATTTGCGTACACTCTCAGGATTCGTCTATAGATCCAGTAGGAGCGTGTGTTGGAATGAGAGGGAGTAGAGTTCAGACTATTGTAAATGAACTGCATGGGGAGAAAATTGACATAATTAAATGGACTGAAGATCTGCCAACATTAATTTCAGAGTCTCTTTCACCAGCTGAAATTCAGAAAGTCTTAATCGATCAAGATAATAAAAGAATTGATATCATTCTTTCAGAAGAAAATTTAAGTAAAGCTATAGGAAGAAGAGGGCAAAATGTTAGATTAGCTTCAAAGTTAACAAATTATGAAATTGACATTTTGACAGACAAAGAGGACTCAGAAAGAAGACAAGCTGAATTCAAGGACAGAACTGAGAACCTTATAAAAAATCTTGAAGTTGACGAAACTTTAGGACAACTTTTAGTCTCCGAAGGTTTTACATCAATAGACGAAATAGCCCAGTCTACCTCAGAAGAAATTTCTAAAATAGATGCTATTGATGAAGAGACTGCTAAAGAATTAATAAATAGATCAAAAGAAACATTGGTAAAAGAAAAGGAAGCAGTGTCAATTAAATTAAAAGAACTTGGAGTGGATGAAAAATTAATTAATCTAAAAGGTATGACGCAAGGAATGTTGGTTATCTTAGGTCAGAAAAATATAAAAAAGATTAGTGAATTTGCCGATTTATCTTCAGATGAACTAATCGGAGGTTTTGATGAAATTAAAGGAAAAAAAATAAGAATAGAGGGATACCTTGAGGAATTTGCTTTATCACGTAAAGAAGCAGACGATTTGATAATGGCAGCAAGAGAGATCGTTTATAAATAATGCTATGGAAAAAGATAAAAAAAAGACACTCACAATATCTACAAATCTAAAGAAAAAAATTGACACTTCATCAATTTCAACTCAAGGTAAAAAATCTTTTTCTGTTCAGAAGAAGAAACAATTTAGACAAAATAAACCTCTTGGTAGAAATTTATCTAACAAAAATTTTGAAAGTTCTAAAGAAGGCAAGAAGAAAAATTTTGCTAGAAAATTTGTCGAACAACAAGCGACTAAAGATTTTATTAAAAAAGATGATAAACCCGCAACTAAAAGTAAATTAAAACTTAAAACTCCCGTAGATAAAAAAAACTTTAAATTGACAGTTTCGAGAGCCTTAAATGTAGAAGAAATTGAAATTAAACAAAGAAGCTTAGCTTCAGTTAAAAGAGCAAGACTTAAAGAAAAAAAAATCAAACCAGAAGGTGAAGAAAAAAAAGAATTTAAAAAAGTAATAAGGGAAGTAAAAATTCCAGAACAGATTAGTATTCAAGAATTATCAAACAGAATGGCTGAAAAATCGAGCGAGATTATTAAATTTTTATTTAATATGAAGGTCGTTGCTACTATAAACCACAACATAGATAAAGATACAGCAGAGTACATTGTCAAAGAATTTGGACATAGTCCAATACTTGAGGAAAAACCATCGATTGAGACTGATAAAACAGAAAAAAAATTAGAGGGTGAGATAAAAAATAGACCTCCAGTCGTAACTATTATGGGCCATGTAGATCACGGAAAAACTTCTTTGTTGGACGCTTTAAGAGAGAGTAATGTAGTATCCGGGGAGCACGGAGGTATTACTCAACATATAGGTGCATATCAAGTAAATACCGGTAATAAACTTATAACATTCATTGATACTCCAGGACATGCTGCATTCACAGAAATGCGAGCTCGAGGTTCGAAAATAACTGACATTGTTGTGCTAGTGGTGGCAGCCGATGATGGTATTAAACCACAAACTGTAGAAGCAATAAAGCATGCTAAGGCTGCTAAAGTTCCAATTATTGTTGCAATCAACAAATGTGATTTACCCAATAAAAATATAAGCAAAATTAAAAATGAAATGATGCAATATGAACTTATTTCTGAAGATCTTAGCGGGGACACACTTTTTGTTGAAGTCTCAGCATTAAAAAAAATAAATTTAGATAAATTAAAGGAGAGCATACTTCTTCAATCCGAAATGCTAGATTTGAAGGCTTCATATTCGGATAATGCAAGAGGAGTAGTGATTGAGTCAAAAATAGACAAAGGGAAAGGTCCAGTTTCAACAATTTTAATTAATAACGGTAAACTTTTTAAGGGCGACCATTTTATTTGTGGGAACACTTGGGGAAAAATAAGAGCCATGATTAGTTACGAAGGAAAAAATATCGAAGAGGCCGTTCCTTCTATGCCAGTTGAAATTTTGGGTATGAATGGTTCTGCTTTCTCTGGAGCAGAGTTTATTGTAACAAAAAATGAGGATGAAGCTAAAGAATTGGTAAAATTTAAAAAAAACGACTCTTCGAAAAATCAAATAATCTCAAAAGACAAAGCCGTATTATTTGATAATTCAAAAAATAAAGACGAGTTAAACATAATTATAAAATCTGATGTTCATGGTTCAAGTGAAGCACTAAAAATTGCGATAAATAAAATTGAACATAAAGAAGTACAAGCGAAAATAATTCTTTCAGACATTGGAATGATAAATGAAACTGATGTTTCATTAGCAAAAGCTTCGAATGCAATTTTAATTGGATTTAATGTGAAACCTAGTAGAGAAGCAAAGAAGTTGGCTGAGGATCAAAAAATTAAGATAAATTTCTTTAACATAATTTATGAAGCGCTTGATTACGTTGAAAAATCATTATCCGGATTATTGGAACCCGATATAAAAGAAACAGTATTAGGTAGCGCAGAAATTCAGAAAATTTTTAAAGTTTCTAACGCAGGAAAAATAGCAGGTTCGAAAGTTTTAAGTGGTGAGATCAAAAGTAAATCTAAAGCGAGAATTATTCGGGATGGAGTAGTCGTCCATAATGGAGAAATACTTTCAATATTTAGAGAAAAAAACCAGGTCAAAGAGGTAGGCGCAGGACTTGAATGTGGCATAAGTATAAAAGATTATATAGATTTCAAAGAAAAAGATGTGATCGAGTCATATTTGGCAGAAGAAATTAGTAGGTCAATATAATGAATAACCAAATGTCCCAACAACCGTTTAGTCAAAGACAACTTCGAGTTGGAGAGTTAGTTAAACAAAGCATAGGTGAAATTTTCATACGTAATGAGGCGAAAATATCTACTATAAATTCAAAATTAATTACTGTTACAGAAGTCAGAATGACACCGGATCTTAAAACAGCCAGGGTCTACGTTATTCCATTAGGAGGTATAGATACAAAAGAAACAGTAAAAATCTTGACGGAATACTCTCATCTTGTTAGAAAAGCCCTGTCTAAAAGGCTAGATATAAAGTTTCTTCCTAAACTCACATTTGTTGAAGATAACTCTTTTGAATATGCTGAAAAGATTGAAAAAATTATAAAGAAAAATAAAGACAATGATAAAGAAAAAAAAAGACGTAATTAAATCACTTGCCCAACATAGTAAAGATGTCGGTTCTACTGAAATTCAGATTGGACTATTAACTGATAAGATCTCAAAGTTATCTGATCATTTTAAAAAATTTAAAAAAGATAAACACTCGACTTTAGGATTGAACAAGTCTGTAAACAAAAGAAAAAAACTTTTGGTATACTTAAAAAAGAAAAATCCTGATTCTTATCTTAAAGTGATAAAGCAATTAAATTTAAGGAAATAATGTTCAAAATTTTTAAAGAAGAAATAGAGGTTAATGGTAAAAAATTAACTTTAGAAACTGGGAAGATAGCACGTCAAGCTGATGGAGCTATTATAGCATCATTAGGAGAAACAGTCGTCATTGCAACAGCAGTTGGAGCCAAAAAAGTTGCTGAAGGGCAAGACTACTTTCCTTTATCTGTCAATTATCAAGAAAAATACTACGCTGCAGGTAAAATACCCGGAGGCTATTTTAAAAGAGAGGCTCGACCTACTGAAGCTGAAACCTTAATATCTAGATTGATAGATAGGCCTATTAGACCTTTGTTCCCATCTGGATTTATGAATGAAGTGCAAGTGCTTCCGACAGTTTTATCTTACGATAGTGAAAATCAACCAGACATCTTATCAATTATAGCCTCATCTGCAGCTTTAGCAATATCAGGATTACCTTTCTTGGGACCAATAGCTGCTAGTAGAGTTGGATATAAAGATGGCAAATATATATTAAATCCTTCAGTTGAAGAATTAAAAGAGTCACAATTAGATTTAGTAGTAGCCGGGACCAAAGATGCAGTTTTAATGGTCGAGTCTGAAACTTCAGGTTTATCTGAAAAAATAATGTTAGATGCTGTAAAATTTGGTCACGAAAAATTTGTACCCATAATTGAAGCTATTGAAAAGTTAGCAAAAAAAGCTAGTAAACCAAAATGGGAAGTAGAAGAAGTTGATCACTCTGAAATTAAAAAGAAAATTGGGGGAAAATTTGAAAATGATTTAAGAAGTGCATTTAAAGAAATTGATAAGAAAAAGAGATCAACAGCGATTTCTGAAATAGAGTCACAATGTAAAGAAATGTTTTCTGAAGACGAGAACATAACAGATAATCAAGTAATGTCTCAATTAAAATCATTAGAAAAAGATATTGTAAGAACCGCAATCTTAAAAGAAAAGAAAAGAATTGATGGAAGAGGTTTGGCAGACGTACGACAGATAAAATGTGAAGTTGGTGTCTTACCTAGAAGTCATGGATCTGCACTTTTTACTAGGGGAGAAACCCAAGCTCTAGTAGTAACTACGCTTGGAATGTCAGATGACGAACAAAGGCTAGAAAGTTTAGAGGGAATGCAAAGATCAAATTTTATGTTGCATTATAATTTCCCTCCTTTTTCTGTAGGAGAATGTGGTAGAATTGGCACGGGT
The DNA here is from genome assembly GCA_902630915.1 of uncultured Pelagibacteraceae bacterium. Next base: position 53,522 of record CACOWD010000003.1, read on the forward strand.
AGAAGAGAAATCGGACATGGCAAGCTTGCTTGGAGAGCAATAAATTCATCTTTACCATCCAAAGAAAATTTCCCATATACTTTAAGAGTAGTTTCAGAAATCACAGAATCTAATGGATCATCGTCAATGGCCACAGTTTGTGGAACTTCTTTATCATTAATGGATGCCGGTGTTCCAATTAAGGAACCAGTTGCAGGTATAGCTATGGGATTAATAAAAGAGGGTAAAGATTTTTCAGTGCTATCTGATATTTTAGGAGATGAGGATCACTTAGGTGATATGGATTTTAAAGTTGCGGGTACAAAAAATGGTATTACTTCACTCCAGATGGATATTAAAATAACAGGTATAACTTTTGAGATTATGGAAATAGCTTTAAATCAAGCTAAAGCAGGAAGAGAACATATTTTGGAAGAAATGAATAAAGCTATTAAAACTTCAAGAAAAGAACTATCAAAGCATACTCCAAAAATGGAAACAATTAAGGTTGATAAAAAAGATATAGCAACAGTGATTGGTAAAGGAGGTGCAACAATTAGAGAAATTGTTGAGACATCAGGCGCTAAAGTTGATGTTAAAGATACAGGAGAAGTAACAGTAGCTGCACCAGATGAAGCTTCAAGAAATAAAGCAATTGAATTTATTAAAAATTTAATTGCCAAGCCTGAGATGGGAAAAGTTTATAAGGGTAAAGTTGTAAAAATTATGGAGTTTGGAGCTTTTGTAAACTTCTTAGGGAAACAAGACGGGCTTGTACATATTTCTGAGTTAGCCGATAAACGAGTTGCAAAAGTAGGTGATGTTGTTAAAGAAGGTGATGAGGTCTCCGTAAAAGTTGTTGGATTTGATAGGGGAAAAGTAAAACTTTCAATGAAACAAGCTTCTGCCTAAGTTATATTTTTAGGGTCAGGCATACCCATTTTGTTATAACCAGCGTCTACATAATGAATTTCGCCGGTTACACCTGCTGCTAAATTACTTAGTAAGTAAAGAGCTGAATTTCCTACATCATGAATATCTACATTTCTTTTTAAAAAGGAGTGATCTTCGTTCCATTTGTACAAAAATTTTGCATCTCCTATTGCTGAAGCAGCCAAAGTTTTGATTGGACCTGCACTAATTGCATTTACCCTTATTTTTTTTTTACCTAAATCTCTGGCTAAATACTTTACACTTGCCTCCAAGGCAGATTTACAAACACCCATCACATTGTAATTGGGGATAGCTTTAGAAGACTCGTAAGTTAGTGTTAGCAAACTTCCACCATCTTTTATTATTTTAGAAGCTTCTTTAGATACTTCGGTAAAAGAAAAGCATGAGATAAGCATACTTCTAAGAAAATTTTCTCTAGTAGTGTTTAAATATTCCCCAGATAATTCTGATTTATCTGAAAATGCTACGGCATGAACCACAAAGTCGATCTCTCCCCATTTTGATTTTACGTCTTCAAAAAGTTTTATAACCTCTTCTTTTTTTTCGACATCACAGCTAAAAGTGACATTTGAATTTAGCTTCTCAGCAAGAGGTATTACTCTTTTTTTCAAAGCATCACCTAAATAAGTAAACGCTAATTCTGCCCCAGCTTCTGCAAGTTTTTGGGATATTCCCCATGCTATAGAGCGTTCATTAGCAACACCCATTATCAGACCTTTTTTTCCTTTCATTAAACTCATTATTTTACCTTTTCAAAAACCAAAGTAGCATTAGTTCCTCCAAAACCAAAACTATTTGACATTACAGAATTTAAATTCACATCTTTTTCAACTTTAGTAACGATTGGATATTTTTTTGCTTCTTCGTCCATATCATTTATATTGGCAGAAGCAGCTATAAAATTATTTTTCATCATTATTAAACTATAAATAGCTTCATGAACTGAAGTAGCTCCAAGTGAGTGACCCGCAAGAGATTTAGTTGAGCTAATTTTTGGTTTGTATTCATTAAATACTTCTCCAACTGCTTTTAATTCAGTAATATCTCCAACAGGCGTTGATGTTCCATGAGTATTAATGTAATCAATTTTATTTTTTGCTGTACTCAATGCCATTTTCATACATCGGACCGCTCCCTCTCCTGATGGAGCAACCATATCATAACCATCTGAAGTTGCACCGTAGCCTGTTAATTCTGCATAAATTTTTGCACCTCTTGATTTAGCATGTTCATATTCCTCTAAAACTAAAACACCACCTCCACCAGCGATTACAAATCCATCTCGAGTTTTATCATAAGGCCTTGATGCCTTTTCAGGGGTATCATTATATTTTGAAGATAAGGCTGTCATCGCATCAAACATCGCAGTCATTGCAAAATGAACTTCATCACTACCACCCGCAAAAATAATTTTTTGTTTTCCTAGTTGAATTAATTCCATAGCGTTACCAATGCAATGTCCACTAGTTGCACACGCTGAACTAATAGTATAGTTAACTCCTTTTATTTTAAAAGGTACTGCAAGAGTTGCTGAAGCTGTACTCGACATTGTTCGTGGAACTACAAAAGGCCCCATTCTTTTTGGACTTTTTTCTCTAGTCTTGTCTGCTGCTAATATAACGTTTTCTATTGAAGGACCGCCTGATCCCATAATCATTCCAGTTGTTACATTGCTTACATCTTTTTCTTCAAGTCCAGAGTCTTTTACAGCTTCATTCATTGAAACATAATTATAAGCAGAACCTGGCCCCATAAACCTTATAAATTTTCTGTCAACATGCTCTTCTAGTTTAATATTTGGTTTACCGTGAACATGACTTTTCAAATTATATTCCTTGTATTCTTCAGAAAACGTAATCCCTGATTTTGCATTAAGTAATGACTTGTAAACTTCATCTTGATTATTTCCTAAACAAGAAACTACACCTATTCCAGTAACTACAACTCTTTTCATGATTTGAATAATCCTACCTTAAGATTTTCTGCAGTGTAAATTATTTTACCATCTGCACTTAAAATACCATTAGCTAACCCAACAGCAGTGCCTTCTTTTTTTAAAATTCTTTTCATATTTATTTCGTAAGTAGCCATTTTAATATTCTTTAATACTTCACCCGTAAATTTTACAGAATTTACTCCTAAAGCT
>CACOWD010000004.1 GCA_902630915.1 uncultured Pelagibacteraceae bacterium
GAGTAATTTCTATAAAAAAAAAATTATTTTCAACGTGATAGTCATTTATTAAACTTACACCTTCAATAAAACTTTTTGAAATAATTTTTTTTACTCTCAAATTACAATCATTAAATAAGTCATTTAGATTTTTATAATAGTTTTTTTCAATTAAAAAGAAGGACATCTCTTGAGAATAAAAATTTCCAAAAAGTCCTATCGGTAAGTTTTCAGTTTTTTTTTTGTCTAATAAATATTTTGTATTAAAAATATGCAAAACTAATTGTTTTTTTTCTATTTGATTAATTTGTGATTTAAGAGAGTTAAGAATGTAGGTAATATTATCTCTCGACAGTTGGGAGCCATTTAATTTTTTAAAACCTGTATAATTGCAAATTGAGCAATTTAAATTGTCTATGACAACTATTACATCTTTGAAAGTATGGTTTATTTTTTTCTCTATTGAGTAAATATTATCTCTTAAAGAATTACGGGCTAAATCAAAATTATCAATTTTATTGTCCTTAAAGCCTTTGTTATCTGAAATTAATTGTTGTAAATACTTAAAGTTTCCCTCTGACTCCTTCACAACTACAAATTTAAACTTACCTTCGGATATTTCTACGATTAGTGTTAGCAAATTTGAGTTCATTACTCACTTTAAGATAAGTTGATTTGAAATTCTATAATCAAAAATTTTATATTTGGCAAAATTATCTTGATCTTTTATATCTAAAAAATTAATTAAACTCTTTTTATAGTTATTAATTGGTAATTTGATTATTTGATTCTTTTTTGTTTTAAGATCCCATCTTTGAGACTCAAAAAAATAAAGTGATTCTAATAAGTTAAACGGGAAATTTATTGTCTGTAATTCTTTGTAAAAAAACTCAAAATTTTTTTTATCACCAAACACAATAGGCAAAGCTTCAAAATTATTTTTCTTAACAAAACTTACAAGATCTCCTTTGTCAGTGTAATAAAATTTTTTTTTTTTATTTTGTAAAATTACTAAAGGTTTTTTTTCAAATATTGTTACTTTGACCTTATTTGGATATATTTTTCTTATCTTAAAGCTTTCAATAAATGTGTCGGTCTCTATATGTTTTTTAATATCTTGATTTGTAAGTGAAAAAAGATTTTTATCGTATAGAAATGATAAAATTTTTTCTACTTCTAAGTTGCTTAGTAAATAATTATTTTCGATTAAAATTTTTTTTATTTTAAATCTAGATGAAACATCCCAATTCTGATTTGTGTTATAGGTGCTGAAAATTAATAAAAGCAATAAAGCAACTAATAACCTTTTTTTCATCTATTAGTGCTTGCGTCTAGTAATATTTTTTCAACTAAATTATCAAATCTTATTCCATAAAAATTTGCTATTTCGGGAACAAGTGAGAGGTTAGTCATCCCTGGTTGAGTATTAATTTCTAAAAGGTAAAACCTATTTTTAAAAAATTTAAAGTCTGATCTTGTAACTCCTTTGCATCCTAAAGCCATATGAGCTTTTTTAGCTATTTTTAAAATTTGATTGTATTTAGTCTTATCTAATCTTGCTGGCATAATATGTTTGGTTTTAGCTGATTTAGTATATTTTGCTCTATAATCATAGAACAACCTTTTAGGCACTAACTCTATAGCTCCCAAAGGAACTCTATTAATAACTGCTGCTTGGATTTCCTGACCACCGATATATTGTTCAAAAATTAATTGATTATAATTTTTAAAAAGAAACGAGGAAATTTTTTTTAATTGTTTAACATTTTTTACAATTTTTACTCCTAAACTTGAACCCTCGCTTATTGGTTTAATCACAACTGGAAAATGAATTTTATTTTTTATTAATAATTTCTTTATATTTGAAATTTTAAATTCAAAATTAAAAATTGAAAAATATTTAGGTGTTAAAATTTTATTTCGAATGAAAATTTCTTTTGAAATTGTTTTATTCATTGAATTATACGAACTAATCACTCCTGAATGAGTGTAAGGTATTTTTAAATACTCAAAATAACTTTGTGCAATACCATCTTCTCCGTCTCGGCCATGTAATGCATTAAATATTACATCTGTTTTTTTTTTATCTATTAAATTTAAATTCTTAAATTTAGGATCAAATGTCGAAACTTTATACTTTTTCTTTTTTAAAGCTTTTAAACAAGCCTTTCCAGTATCAAGACTCACTGCTCTTTCACCGGAAGTGCCTCCAAGTACAATCAAAACCTTTTTAAATTTTTTTTTTTTATTCACCAATAATCTTAATCTCCAATTCTAAATTAACTCCGGTTTTTTCACTTACAGTTTTTTTTACTCTATTAATAAGTTTCTCGATATCTGCTGATTTAGCTTTTCCTTTGTTTACAAAAAAATTGCAATGTTTTTCAGAAATAACAGCATCGCCCTCTTTAAATTGATTACTTCCAGTTTCTTTAATTAGTTCCCAAGCTTTTTTTTTACTATCAATATTTTTAAATGTACTTCCACATGTCTTTAATTGGCTAGGTTGAGATAATTTTTTTTTATTGATCATTTCTTTTTGCTTTTTATCAATAAATAATCTTTGTATATTTTCGCCTTTCATTTTTGCAGATGTAATTATAAAATGCTTAGGTAAGGAAGTTCCTCTATAAAAAAAATCTATATCCTTTCGATTAATATTTATTTCCTCACATTTTTCTATATCGATAGCATTAATTGAGATTAATCTCTGCGATATTTCATTTCCATAACAACCGCTATTCATTATTATAGCACCACCAATAGATCCAGGAATACATGCCAAAAATTCAAAACCGCCTATACCGTTATCTTTCGCAAAATCAGCAACTTTTCTATCAAGCGTAGCTGCACCTACTTCAATAATATTTTTATCAATAATATTTATTTTTGAAAAATTAGAACTAAGTTTGATTACCACTCCTTTAATTCCATTATCTCTAATTAATGTGTTTGAACCTGCACCCAAAATAGTAATTTTTAATTTATTTTTTTTATTTTCTTTTAAAAATTCAATTAATTGTTTTTTATTTTCAGGTTTAAAAAAATACTCGGCTGGCCCGCCTAAATTAAACCAGCTATAATTAGATAGTTTTTTGTTATTAAAAATCGAATTATTAAATTTTTTGATTAGTTCTTGATTTACACTCATAAAATGTTTTTTAATTCCCACATAAATTTTGAAATTTTTCCAGCTCCCATTCCTATTACAATTTCATTATTAATTAAATTTTTTTTTAAGAATTTTTCTATATCTTTAAAGTCTTCGATTATTATTACCTGAGTCCTAGAATATTTAGAAATTAATTTTGCAAACTCCAATTGATTATATTTATACTCTTTTTTTTCACCAGCAGCATATAGTGGGCAAAGTAAGGTTAAATCAGAATTCTTAAAAGATTCTGCAAATTCTTTTTTTAATGATATTACTCTTGTGTATCTGTGAGGTTCAAAAATAGAGATAATATTTCTATCCTTACAAACGTTTTTTACTCCTTCTAAAATACATTTTATTTCGGTTGGATGGTGAGCATAATCATCATAAAAATCAGTATTATTTTTTGAAAATATTTTAGTCATTCTTCTTTGAACACCTGAAAAATTTTTTAAGGAACTTTTAATAATATTCTGGTTGACCCCCAAATTCAAGCAAACAGTAATTGCAGCTGCTGCATTGAGTACATTATGTTTTCCTAATAATTTTAATTTAATATTTTTTATTTTTTTGTTTTTTTTCTGAACGTTGAGATAACTTAGATCAAAAATTGAATAATTTACATTAAATCTTATATTAGAAATTTTATAGTCCGAAAATTTATCCTCTCCATATGTTATGATATTTTTGTTTTTAATTTTATTTAAAATCTTTTTAATATTTTTATTATCAATACAAATTATTGATTTTCCAGTTGGAGGAGTTTTTTCGATAAATTTTATAAAAGAATTTTCAAGATTTTTGAAATTTTTATAAAAATCTAAATGTTCATAATCAATGTTTGTTACAACTGAATAGTTTATAGGAAGTTTAAGAAAACTACCGTCTGATTCATCTGCTTCTAATATTGCCCAGTCACCTTTTCCGAGTTTTGCGTTGCTTTTGAATGAATTTATAACTCCCCCATTAATTATGGTGGGATCAAGCTTCTGGTCTGATAAAATTTTTGATACTAAGGATGTTGTAGTTGTTTTACCGTGAGAACCAGTAATTATAATATTTTTCTTGCGAGAAACTACATCTGCTAATACTTCTGCCCTGGAGTAAATTGGTATTTTTTTTTCTCTTGCATATCTTATTTCGCTATTATTTTTTTTTATCGCAGAAGATTTTACTAATATAGTAGATTTTTTTACATTTTTTCTTGAGTGCCCAATGAAAACTTTTATTCCTGCTCGTATACAGCTTGAAGTGTTCTTATTCTTATTTTGATCGCTTCCTTGAATTCTAAAACCCATATTTTTCATGATTTGAGCTAACCCACTCATCCCTATGCCTCCGATACCTACGAAATGAATGATTTCTTTCTGACCTAAATTAATTTTTTTCATTAATAATTTTTTTTAAAGCTTGATTAATATTGTTGTAGACGTTTTTGTCAGAATAATGTCTTTGATTTTGTACAATTTTAAATAATATTGAGTTATTTTCATGAATATCTTTAATAAGTTTAAAAAGTTTTATCTGTAAATCTTTTTCTTCAATTAAAAAAGAAAAATTTTTTTTTTTATAATATATGGCATTTTTTAATTGGTGGTTTTCTGCAGAAGATGGAAGAGGTACAGAAATAAAAGGTATATTTGCATTAGTAAGTTCTGATAACATAGATGATCCTGATCTTGTGATAGCTAAATTTACTTTAGAAAAATAATCAACAAGGTTGTCACTAAAGTTAAATGTTTCAAATTCAATTTTTGATCTTTCATAAAAAACTTTTAGTTTCTCAATTTGGTCTGGCAAACATTGCTGATAAATCTTTAATGAAATCCCTTTATTAATACAATCATTAAAAATATTAGGAAGTATCTCAGCGAATTTTTTTGCTGCTTGGCTGCCCCCAAGAACTAGTATTTTTATTTTTGATATATTTGCAATTTCATTTTTTTTATTTGAAAATTGAAAAATTTCTTTATTTATTATATTTCCTATCTCTATAACTTTTCCACTATATTTTTGAGGAATTCCTTCAAGCTCCTTATAAGATACAAAAACTTTTTTAGCAAAAGGTAATAAAAATTTGTTAGCTTTTCCAATTATCAAATTATTTTCATAAATTATAAATTTAATACCAAGAATACTAGCTGCAATACATATAGGAAAAGATGCATACCCGCCCATTCCAAATATTATTGAAGGTCTTCTTATAATTAAATGAAAGATGGATCTTACAATAGAATAAAAAATTAATATCAAAGAGTAAAATTTATAAAAAATATTTCCTTCAAATATTGGCGTAGAGGGTAAAATAGAAATATTTAAATTTTTGAATTTATTAAGGAATTTAAAAGCTCTTTTATCTGTAACGATCTCTACATCATAATTATTATCTATTAAATCTTTTGCTAAGTTACAGCCAGGAAAAACATGTCCTCCAGTGCCGCCAGCAACAATTAAGGTTTTTATTTTTTTATTCATATAGATAAGTTTTATTTTTTGTATAATTTAAAATAACTCCAGCGAGTATAGCACTGCCGATTAATGACGATCCACCATAGCTAAGAAAAGGTAAAGTCATCCCTGTTGTTGGTATTAGGCTAGTGTTCACTCCAACATGAATAAATGTTTGAAATATGAGGAGAGTTACAAGTCCACACAAAGATACTTTAATTAATTGGTCCTCTTGATTAATACAATTTTTTATAATTCTAAATGAAATGTATAAAAAAATGTAAATAATCAAAATTGAGATTATTGATCCATACTCTTCTGTAATTATTGCGATAATATAATCAGTATGAGCTTCGGGTACACTTTCTTTTAAAATTCCCTCTCCCATACCCTGTCCAGTTAAACCTCCAAGTTTTATTGCATCTAATGCAGAAGATGATTGAAACTTATCTCCTTTAGTAGGATCTAAAAAAGAGGTTAATCGGATAATAATATAGCCAAATTTTTCTGGCATCATCAATAAAAGTGAACTGATCGCAATTAAAAAAATTGTAAAAAATCCAATTATATAAGACAAACTTATTCCGGAGATGAAAACTGTAGCAATCCAACTTAACACTAATAATATGGTTTGACCTAAATCAGGCTGATCAATAAGCAGAACCACAACGGATGATAGTAGCAAGAAACTAAATAAATATTTAACTTGGGTATTTTTAAGTTTATGTATATTCAAAACTTTTACTGTAATTAGAATAAAAAAAGGTTTTAAAATTTCGATCGGTTGAAGTCTAAAAAAATAAAAATCTAACCATCTTTTTGCTCCTTTTACCTCAACGCCTATAAAAGGCACTAATGCGAGGAAAAGAAAGGAAATAATAAATAATGGAATTATAATCCTTTTCAGAATTGAAGTTTCTAAAAGAGATATAAAAAACATTAAATTTAAAGCTATAAAAGTAAAAATTAAGTGCTTAGTGAAAAAAAAATAATAATCTTTATTCAATCGCTCACCAGCTAATGACGAGGTAGAGGAGAACGAGAAAAAAAGCCCAAGAAAAAAAAGAATTATAAAACAAAAAAAAATTTTTTTATCGATAATCCTCCAATAATTTACTAATTTAAATTTAAATGTATTTTCGTACATAATATTTACTTAATTTTTTAAATTTTTCTCCTCTAATTTCAAAATTTTTAAATTGATCAAATGAAGCTGCGGCAGGACTAAGAAGAACTGTAATATTTTTTTTTTTTAATCTGCTGGTATCTTTTAATATTTTTTTTATTGATTTTTCGATGTTATTTACAACTTCGTATTTAACATTATTTTTTAATTGTTTTTTGAAAAAGTCTATATTTTTGCCAATTATGTAAGTTTTTATAATATTTTTTTCAAGACCGTTTAAATTAAATCTGTCGTTTTTTTTTGGTAATCCGCCAACTATCCAATAAATATTTTCTGTATTCTCTAATGCAAATTTTGTAGCTTGAAATGAAGTTGCCTTTGAGTCATTTATAAAAGTATAATTTTTTTTCTTAAGAAATATTTCGTATCTATGGGGTAGACCGGAGAATGTTTTTATTGATTTCAAAAAAGAATTTTTACTAATTTTAAATATTCTTGAAAGCTCAAACACGTATGACATATTTTCGTCGTTTATATCTGACTTGAGATAAGAATTTTTAATATTTAATTTTAATTTTTGATAATTTTTTAAATTAGGAATAATTAATTTACCTAACAATTTTTTTTTTATAAATAGAGACTTGAACTTTTTATTAACAATAGAAAAATGACTTTTCTTTTGATTTTTGAAAATTTTAAATTTTGAGGAAATATAATTTCTCATACTTCCATGCCAATCTAAATGATCGTTAGTTATATTTAATAAAATAGCAAAATCAGGAGAAATAAATTTTGAATGCGCGAGTTGAAAAGATGATGCCTCGATTATAAGAAAACTTTTTTTTTGTATATTTAAATTGAGCAACGGTCTTCCAATATTTCCGCCAAGTATTGTTTTATATTTATTTTTTTTTAGTAAGTGATCAAGAATTTTGCAAGTTGTAGATTTTCCATTTGTACCAGTAACTACAATGCTTTTAAAAAAGTTTTTTAATCTAAAAATTAAATCTAAATCGGTAATGATTTTTTTTTGATATTTTTTTAAAAAATTTCTATTCTTTGATGTCTTAAGGCTTACACCTGGACTCAAAACTATATGGTCAACTTTTTTGATAGCTTTATTTAAGTTAGAAGGTCTCCTGTCTTTTAAAAATTTTTTATTATTATCATCCCAAACTTGAAAATTTTTGATATTATTATTTTTAAAGAATTTAACTACAGATTTACCTGTTAAACCGAGACCATAGACCAAAAAAGATAATTCTTTAAAATTTTCAGACGAAAGCATTCATTACCTAAGTTTTAGAGTCGCTAACCCCACTAAAGCTAATATTATGGCTATAATCCAAAAACGAATTACAATTGTTGATTCTGCCCATCCTTTTTTTTCAAAGTGATGATGGATCGGGGCCATTTTAAAAATTCTTTTTCCAGTTAATTTAAACGATATAACTTGAATAATAACTGAAACCGTCTCTAAAACAAATAAACCTCCAATTATTGCTAAAACAATTTCGTGTTTAACAATTATTGCGATAGCTGCTAAAGATCCTCCTAAAGAAAGCGACCCAGTATCGCCCATAAAAATTTTTGCAGGAGGGGCATTATACCATAAGAAGCCCAGACAAGAACCAACGATTGATCCGCAAAAAATTGAGAGCTCTCCTACATCAGGAATATATTGAATTCGAAGATATTCAGAAAAAATTGTGTTTCCTACAACGTAAGAAATAAGTGTAAATGAAAGTGCCACTAATATAACGGGAACAGTAGCTAGGCCATCAAGACCATCTGTTAAGTTCACTGCATTAGATGCTCCAATAATAACGAACAGACCAAAAGGTATAAAAAATAGCCCCATTTGGAAAATTAAATTTTTAAAAAAAGGAAAATACAAATTAAATAAATACTCATGATTAGAATATTTGATAAGAATAAAAAGTGCTAACGAACCGATTATTAATTGACCTAAAAATTTATATATTGATTTTAGTCCTCTTGAATTTTTGTGTTTAATCTTCAAAATATCATCAAGCAGACCTAAACCGCCTAAACTTAAAGAAACAAATATTAGTATCCAAATGTAAATATTTTGTAAATCTGCCCAGAGAAAAGTGCTAAAAATTATACCAATAATTATTATTACTCCTCCCATAGTTGGAGTTCCAGATTTTTTCACAATATGATCAAGAGGGCCATCTTGCCTAATAGGACCTGTAATCATTTTCTCAGAAAAAATTTTAATTAAAGGCCCTCCAATTAAAAAAACTATAATTAAAGATGTCATCACAGATAGACCGGTTCTGAAAGTCAAATATTTAAACACATTAAAAAAAGAATATTGCTCGATTAGGGATGTGAGAAAGTGAAATAACATCTAAAAACCTCTTATCATTTTTTTGCTAATATTATTTAATCCTGTAGCGTTAGAACCTTTAATCATTAAATAGTCATTATTAGATATAATGTTATTTAAAGTAAAATCCACATCTTCTTCTTGTTGAAAAATATTACCTCGTTTATTTTTTTTAATTTTCCTATAAGTGATTAGCGTTTTTTCACCCTTAACAAACACCTTGTCGATATCAGAATTGTTAATAACTTTAGATAAATTTTTATGAAGATTTTCAGATTTTTTTCCTAATTCAAGCATATCCCCTAGAATTAGGTATTTTTTAAAATTTTGTTTTTTTATCGAGTCAAAATTCTTGATAGCATTCCTTACTGAAAGAGGATTAGCATTGTAACTTTCATCTATTAAATTAAACTTTTTATTGTATCTTTTGATTTTATGAATTTTTCCCCTGCCTTCTGATGGTTCATAATTTTTAAAAGAATTAATTACTCTTTTGATATTTAAATTTAATTCTTTTAATAATGCTAATGAGGCGATCACGTTGTAAATATTCAAATTTTTGTACTTAAATTTTACTATTTGATTTTTTACTTTAATTTTACAAAAATTGTATTTATTTTTTTTCGATATTGAAATTGGATATACATCAGAATTTTTACCCATACCAAAAGATATAATTTTTAAATATTTTGACTTCGCCTTTTTTTTAAAAAATTTATAATATTTGTCGTCTCGATTTAAGATTAAAGTACCTTTTTTTTTAATATTATTAATTATTTCACTTTTCGCTTTAGCAATTCCATTTAAATCTTTAAAATTTTCAATGTGAGCTTCTCCAACATTAGTTATGATGCCAATTTCAGGATTTATAATTTTAGAAAGAGTGTTTATTTCACCTGCTTTACTCATTCCAACCTCAAATATCCCATACCTATGTCTTGTGTGTAATTGAGATAAACTTAATGGCACTCCAAGATGATTGTTAAAGGATTTAGGTGAACTTAATGTTGATCCATAGTTTTGAAGTAAATTTTTTATTAAGTTTTTAAGTGAGGTTTTTCCTGCACTTCCTGTTATAGCAAAAATTTTTGCTAATGAAATTTCTCTTTTCTTCTTTGCATAACTATTTAGGAAACTTATTTCATTATCTACTTTAAATATTTTATTTTTATTTTTTTTTACTTTTTTCGATGAAATGATAAATTTAGCACCTTTTCTAAAAGCATTATTTATAAACATAGATCCGTCAAGATTTTTTCCCTTAATTGTTAAAAATGCGTTATTTTTTTTTAGAGTTCGAGTATCTACTGAAAGACCATGAAAATCTTTAATTTTTATATTTCTAATTATTTTCATCAAAATATTTTTATTTTGAAGGAAATTTTGATCCTTATTCGATAATTTTTTTATTTTGAATTTAATTCCTTTTACTATTTTTTTATCAGATATTGAAATTATTTTATTTTTGTAAATTTGATTAACTTCATGACCTTTACCGGCAATCAAAATTTTTTCATTTGGAATGGCATTTTTAATTGCGGTTTCAATTGCTTTAGCTCTATCTCCAATATTATATAATTTTTTAGACTTTATACCTTTTATAATTTCTTTTCTTATCTTTTCAGGTTTTTCATTTCTTGGATTGTCATCTGTAATATAAATTTTTTTACAATGCGCACTTGCTATCTTTCCCATTAAAGGTCTCTTTTTAAAGTCTCTATTTCCTCCACAGCCGAATACTATTGAAATATTTTCACCTCCTAATGTTTTTATTGATTTTAATAATGCGTCGGGTGTATGAGCAAAATCTACATATACTTTTATACCATTAGGGAAATTTCTTACCAAGTTTAGTCTGCCTTCTACATCTTTAATTCTTCCTAAAACATTGAAAATTTTTTTTTCATTTAAATTGCATAATTTTGCTGCAGCTACTGCCATAGAGATATTCTTAAGTTTTATTTCATTAAAATTTAGATTTTTTTTATTAATTTTTTCTTTGATTTGTGCAATATCAACTAGTCGTAGATCTCTTTTTTTTGCAATTTTTTTTATGATTTTGTATTCTTTTATTGATTTATCAGAAATTATTGTTCTTTTTTTTAAAATAATCTTATTAAATAAAAGTAACTTTGCATCTAAATAAGATTTCATAGTTTTATGAAAATCTAAATGATCTTGACTAAAATTTGTAAAAATCCCGGCTTTAAAATTAATATTATTAAGCCTTTTTTGAACTAATCCATGACTTGAGGCCTCAATTATTACATTATCTATGTTATTTTTTTTTATTTTTTCAAGCATTTTGTGAAGTAAAATAGTATCTGGAGAAGTTAAATCTGATTTAATTATTACGTTTTTATATTTAATTCCTAAAGTTCCAATTGAAGCAACAGGTATTTTATTTAATCTTAAAATTTGAAAAAATAAATCTGCGACTGATGTTTTTCCATTAGTACCAGTTACAGCTATTATATTTTTGGGTTTTTGTTTATAAAATTTAGAGGAAATTTTAACTAATAAATTTTTAATTTTCGGAGTTTTAATAATTGGAATTTGAGGATTTGTATATTTACAATTTTTTGAGCATACTACTGCAGAAGCTCCTTTCTTAATAGCCTCATTAATAAATTTTTCACCATTAACTTTTGAACCTTTTATAGCAAAAAAAATGAACCCTTTTTTAACGCTTTTACTATTAACAGAAAGACCTTTTATAAGAATTTTTTTTTTTATTGGAAAATCTTTAATTAGTTTTTTTAACAACATGGTGATAGTTAAAATCCTCACTCTTTATGGCTAAAATTGGTCCAATCTTTTTAATTATTTTGCCAGCAACATACACAGAATTCCAGCCAGCTTCATTTCGTGCACCTTTTATTTTTGTGCCCTTATAATCATAAATTAAATCTCTGGCGATTTGTGGATTTTCTAGCATCACTAATAACGCATATTTAGGTTTTTGAATGGGAAAGACAGATATAAAAGTGTTAAGATTTTGTTTTTTATCTTGATAATTTTGAGAAGTGCCTGTTTTTCCACCAACATAATATCCATCTATATCTGCTTGACTAGCTGTTCCTTCATCTTCTGAGACTACTTTTCTTAAAATTTTATTTATTTTTTCACTTGTTTTTTTTGATACTAGTCTTTCATATTTCTTTTGTTGATTTTTTTTTACTAAATTAGGCTTAATTATAATACCGCCGTTAACTAAAGAGGCGTAAACCGCTGTAGCTTGTAATGGCGTAGTAGTTATTCCATGTCCAAAAGAAACTGTTTCTAATTTGCACTCATTCCATCTAAAATCAATAGGATTACCTACTTCTTCAATTTCTAATTCAGGGCTTTTAAGAAGTTTAACATCCTCAAAAAATTTTTTAAATTTTTCTTCACCAACTTGTCTAGCGATTAGTATTGTTCCAATATTTGATGATCTAATTAAAATATCTTCAACAGACAAATCTGTTGAAAATTTTTTTATATCGGAAATTTCATGATTGGAGCACTTTATTAAATTCGGAATATCTTTAATTACTGTCTTAGGTGTCACAATATTATTATCGATCGCTAACGCAATAGTAAATGTTTTAAAAATTGATCCAAGCTCATAAACTCCTTTAGTAATTTTATTAATATATTTTTTATCTTTGAGATCTTTTCTTAAATTTATGTCAAAGTTAGGTAATGACACTAAAGATATAATCTCTCCATTTTCTACATCTATCAGCAAAGATCCTCCACCCGTAGCATTAAAAGTTTCTAATGCTGCATTTAATTCCTTATCAATTAAATATTGGATATCGGTATCTAAAGTTAATTGAAAAGGAACATTAGATAAATTTTTGTCTTTTAATTCTTTGTCGAAATATTTTTCTATACCTGAAACACCGTAATTATCGTAATCTACTTGTCCAATAATGTGACTAAATAAATTAGCATGTGTATAGATTCTCGATTGAAAGGGTTCAAAAATTATTCCTTTTTCTCCCATGCGCCAGAGTTTTTCTTTTTCTATTTGAGAAATTCTTTTTTTTAAATAAAAATATTTTCCATTATTTAATTTTTTTTTAATTTTTTCTACAGGAAGATCAGGAAAATTTAATCTAAGTTTTATCAAAAAGTTATCTTTATTATTTATGTATGACGGATTGATTGCCGCATGAAAGGATTTAATATTTCTAGAAATTAAAGTTCCATTTCTGTCAACAATATCGCGTCTATTTAAAGAAAAAT
The DNA here is from genome assembly GCA_902630915.1 of uncultured Pelagibacteraceae bacterium. The sequence continues at coordinate 13,300 of CACOWD010000004.1, forward strand.
TATTTAAAGTTTTTTCTTGATAGAATAAATCAACTTTATTCAAAGAAACATGAATAATTCTGAGGCTAAAAATCAAAATTAGAGAAAAAAATAAAAAAAATAATAAGTAAATTCTATCATGGGAAACAGTATTTTTTTTTAAAATTTCATTTTTTTTACTAGTTTCTAAAAAATCTTCAAAGTAAAAGCTTGTCTGATTTATATTAAAATTCTTATTTTTTTTCGATTTTTTCATTATGATTATTTTGTACGGCAATTTTGTTGTGGAGATCTAAAAAATTTGACATACTTAAGAAAATTTTTGAATACTCCATAGGAAAGTATTGTTTATTATCTAAGTGCTTTATTTTTTTCTCAATAATAAAAGGAGATGTTAAATATGAGAAATCTAATTGCGTATCATTAAGATCTTTTTCTTTTAAATTAATGATAATTTTTATTCTTGAAATTTTTTTTTCAATTTCTCTGGTTTGATTTTTTATAATTGATGTCCCAAATAAAAGTGAGGAAAAAATTAAAACTGAAATAATAAGTTTTATTTTATACATTAAAGGCCTCTATTTCTAAATATTTTTTAAATTTTTGAACCAAACCAGTTGGGTATATAAAATTATTTCTATTTCGTACAATAAATCTCAGCTTGGCAGATCGAGATGGATTATTTTTTTTTAATTCTCGTAGGCTAGGTTTTATTATTTTATTTTTATATTCCTCAAACAAAGTTGTGTTATCGTTGTTTGCTTCAGGAAAATACCTCGAAGGTTTTGATTTGTTTTTTGAAAAATTACTGAAAAAATATTTTATGATTTTATCTTCTATCGAGTGAAAACTGATTACAAGAATTTTGCCACCAGGTTTTAAAAATTTTGATGCATTTATAATTCCATTAATAAGTTCGGTTATTTCTTTATTTACAAATATTCTTAATGCTTGAAATGTTTTTGTACTGGGATTGATTTTTGAGGCAAAGTTTCTTTTTTTACTTTTTTCAATTATTTTTACCAGCTCATCAACTCGTGTAATTTTTTTTTCAGATCTTGCTTTTACAATATTTTTAGCTATTTTTGATGCTTCTTTTTCCTCACCAAGTATCTTGATAACTAGTTTTAACCTAGCCTCAGACAGGTTATTTATTGCATCCTGAGCTGAAATATTCGATAGGCCCATTTTCATATCTAATTTATCTTTTGATCTAAATGAAAAACCTCTACTAAGGTTATTCAACTGAATTGATGAAAGCCCTAGATCAAATACTATTGTATCCACTTCTTTTTTTAAAATTTTGTTTATTTGACTAAATTTTAATCGATAAAATTCAAATCTTTTTTTGAATCTTTTTTCAAGTTTTTTTGCTATTGAAATTACTGACTCGTCTCTATCAATAGCAATAACTTTAGTTTTTGGAAATTGGAGCAGTCTTTGAGAGTAGTTTCCTCCTCCGAAAGTGCAATCTACGAATACTCCGCCATTCTTGGGTGATAAAATTTTAATTGTCTCATCCAGCATTACTGGAAAATGTGACCTTTCCAGCGATGATTTTTGAGTTTTCATTAATATTTGGTCTTATCATTAAAACTTTTGTCTTCTTAAAAATGCAGGTATCTCAAAGTCCTCTTCTTCATTATTATCTTGATCAAATAATCGCTCGTTGTAATTATCCTCTTTAGGTTCATCATTGGTGTTGTTTAGTTCTTTGCTGCTATTTTCTGAAAATAGTCTTGGAGTGTGTTCCTCTAAATTGCTATTAATTGCTGAGTTATTTTGGGAAAATAGTCTATCTTCTATTTCTATTTCAGAATTATTTTCCATATAAGATGCGCTCTCAATCGATACTCCTGTGGGTATTTCTTGAGCATCATGTATCTGGGCTTTCGCCTCCTCAGCTATTTGATTTTCTTCATTGCTCTCAAAAGAGTCTATAAGTGCACTTTGATCCTCTTGATTTTTTATTTCATAGCTTTCATCAAGTTTTAACGCGTTAGCTCCATCAATAGAATTAGATACATTTTTATCTAAACTTGTTTTTGAAAAAAGATTGTCTGTAAAAATACTATTTCTATTGTTAGAACCATTAACAACATTCAATACTGGTCTTGGGTCTGGTGAAATTGATGAACCTTTCAATGAAGTTGCAACTATTGAAACTCTTATTTTGCCTTTCATAGCCTCATCTTTTATTGCTCCAAAAATTAATTCAGCCTCGGGGTCCACCTCTGCTCTTATCTTATTAACTGCAGCATCAACTTCAAAAAGTTTTATATCACTTCCACCAGTTATATTTACTAATAAACCTTTGGCACCTTGCAAAGTATATTCATCAATTAAAGGATTATTTAAAGCAAGTTCAGTAGCGGCCATTGCTCTATTCTCGCCTTCGGCCTCTCCAGTTCCCATCATTGCTTTTCCACTAGAGCTCATCACAGTTTCTACATCTGCAAAATCCAAATTTATCATACCGGGTCTTACCATTAAGTCAGTTATGCTTTGTACTCCGTGTTTTAAAACATCATTTGATAAATTAAACGACTCTTCAAATCCAGTCGTTTCATTTGCAATTTTAAACAAATTCTGATTTGGAACTACAATCGTAGTATCTAAATGTCTTTTAAGTTCATCCAATCCTACTACAGCTCTTCTCATTCTTTTTGGGCCTTCGTAAGAAAATGGAAGAGTGGTAACGCCCACAGTTAAAATATTCATTTCTCTTGCAGCTTTGGCAATTACATGGGATGCGCCTGTTCCAGTTCCTCCTCCCATGCCTGAAGCAATAAAAACCATATTGCTTCCTTGAATATAGTTTACAATTTCGTTGATAGACTCATCAGCTGCCGCTTGACCGATATCATGTTTTGCACCTGCGCCAAGCCCTTTAGTCAAATTCATTCCTATTTGAATTTTAGCATCAGCTTTGCTCATTTTTAAATCCTGGGCGTCAGTATTGACAGCAACAAACTCTACTCCTTGCATGCCGGCTTCAATCATAGCGTTAATTGCATTACCTCCGGCACCTCCTACTCCAATTACTAAAATTCTTGGTTTTAATTCTCTTAATTCTCCGCCTCCAACGTTTATACTCATGACATATCCCCTTTCTGTTTATTCTCCCATTTTAAATTAGATCTATTTTGAAAAGCTTTTTTTCTTGCGAAATTTTTAAATTTTTCAAAGTTTTTGGGCTCCCAAATTTGAAATGTCTTTCCAAGCCCCACAAACAAAATGTTGTTTTTTATATTTGCATGTTTTAACAGTTTATTAGAGAGCGAAACTCTGCCCTCGGTATCAAATTGTAAATTTTCACTCTCCGACAAAATAGATGTTGCAAAGTAATCTCTTTTTTCTTCAAAAGGATTTAAAGTATCTATCGTGTTAGATAATTTTTCTATTCTGTCTTGCGAACATGCCTCTAAAGCTGAGTAATTAAATGATGGATAAGCAATAAAACCGTTATATCCAACTGAATTTAAATGTGATCTAAAATTTGCCGGCACAGAAACACGTCCTTTCTTGTCTATTTTGTTCTCGTAAGTAGATAAAAACATAATGAGTTAAAAACCATTTTTTTTCGTATATTTCCAAATCACCCTCCATTATGGGATTATTTGGGATAGTATGGGTTTTTATGAAATAGTCAATATTATTGTTTTAAGCAAAAAAGTACAAAAGTAGAACAAGGTTTGAGGTTTGCCAGATAATCTATAAGCCGGGTTCTGTCATTGAAGATTTCATTTATCTAGGCTTAAGTTTACACTCAAGCTCAAGCGGTTAACCCAGAAGACTAACTAAAGACTGTTTTTTGCATTAAATGCTAAGTCTTCTCTATTTAACCTTGCTCCCAGTGGGGTTTGCCGTGCGTTTTTTGTTACCAAAAAACCGGTGAGCTCTTACCTCGCCGTTTCACCCTTGCCTTGATAAGGCGGTTTATTTTCTGTGGCACTATCCCTGAAGTCACCTTCGCCAGTCGTTAACTGGCACTGTGTCTTTATGGAGCCCGGACTTTCCTCTGATAGATGTACTATCAGCGATCATCCAACTATCTGGCAAAAACTTAATACAAGATTAAAAGTAGCCAATCAAGTAAAATTGCTTTTTTTAGCTAAAATTAAGCTTATTTTTAGTGTTTTTTTATCAATTTTTCCCGATATTTTATTAGGCAAATACCTTCTCTGAAAAGCTTTAATGATTAATACGTCTTTATCGGCTCTTTTATTTACATTGAAGTACCTGTAGCCAATTTTAAAAAGATTTTTGAAGAAGAGTCTGTTGCTTTTTTGTTTGTTACTTGTGTCAATTTCTGGAAAGTTGCTCTTTTTTAACCTAACCCAATTTCCTATTTTAAAGTTACTTAATTTTTCCCAAGGAAATTTTTCTCCTGGATCGTTTTTTCTTAGAGGTGCGATGTCTGAATGCCCTAAAAAATTGCAAGCTCTTATTTTATATTTTTTTTTTATTTGTTTACAAAGTAATTTGAGGCTCTTTATTTGGTTATTTGGAAATCTCTCATAACCAAAATTATGTCCCTTATTTACTAACTCAATTCCAATTGAATTTTTGTTTAAATTTGTAAATCTTTTCCATTTAGATTTTCCTGCATGCCAAGCTATTTTATTTTCTTTAACTAATTGAATTATGTTTCCTTTTTTTCCAATTAAGTAATGGCAACTAACTTTTGAATTTTTGTCTTTAAGTCTTTTCAAAGATTCAATTTCAGATTGCATTCCGGTGTAATGAATGATTACAAATTTAATCTCTGATTTTGAGCGGCTTTTTTTTGAGTGATTAGGCGAAAAATCTTGTATTTTTCTCATATTTTTATTGAATTTAGTCCAAATAATAACAAATTTAAAACTCTATTCCGCTAAGATAAATATAGTATATAAATTAAAATTATATATATAGCATATATTTGAATGATAAAAAAAATTTTTACATTTGTTTGTACTTTAGCAGTGGTAATAAGTCTATCTTTTGAGGCTAGAGCTGCTAAGGAATGTTTTGAAGGCGTTAGTAGATCAGTTTTTAAATTTAATATGGCTTTTGATGATATGATTTTAGAACCTGTGGCTAAAGGTTATAATAAATTACCTGAGTCTCTAAAAAAAGGAACAAGTAACTTCACCTCTAATATAGCTATTCTGCTTTCAATACCTAATTCGCTTCTTCAAGGAAATATAAAACAAGTTGGACACTCATCAGGAAGCTTCTTAATAAATTCTACTTTTGGAATTTTAGGCCTTTTAAATCCTGCAGAAAAGCTAGGTTTGAAACCTCACAGAGAGGATGTCGGTCAAACTTTAGGTTCATACGGAATTGGTACTGGGTGCTATTTTGTACTTCCAATCTTTGGTCCTACAACAGCGCGAGACTCAATTGGTATGTTGGCAGATACATTTATTGATCCATTTGCTCATATCACTATTAGAGAAAAAGAATTATTAGGAATTTCAGGAAGTGATCTTGATTATTACTCAGTTAAAGGAACCTCAGCTATCGATTTTAGATCAGATAATATTACTAATTTTACAAGTTTAGAAAAGAATTCAATTGACCTCTACTCCTCTTTCAAAAGTATTTATTTACAAGATAGAGAAAATAAAATAAATAATTCCATCAGCAATGAAGCGGACTGGGGAAATCTAGACAATTAACTAAATGAAAGTGAATAAGTTTTGGATAATCATATTTCTATTTAATTTAGTTGTCTCTACTGCTGCTCAAGCTTATAGCACAAACCCTAAAGAATTTATTCAAGAACTAGTTAATGATGCTATTTCTCAGTTATCTAGTAAAAGTATCCAACAAGAAGAAAAAGTAAAGTTTATAGAAAATCTTGCGATTAATAATGTTGATGTAAAGGCATTGAGTTTATATACCTTGGGAGAGCTAAGAAAATCAACTGATAAACAAAAACTCGAAAAGTACCAATTAGTCTTTGAAAAATATTTTTTAAAAAGTTTAACTTCGAGACTAACTGATTATTCTTCAAGTAATTTTTTAGTAATTGATTCTGATCAAAAAAGTTCAAATTATACAATTGTTAATTCTAAGGTTGAGCCAACTAATGGTGATCCTGAAATTAAAATAGACTGGAGAGTTTACACAAAAAATCCAGATAAGCCATTAATCAGAGATTTGATAGTTGAAGGATTAAGTTTAGCTAGAACCCAAAAAGAGGAATTTAGTTCTATTTTGAACTCAAACAATAATGACATTGATTTACTGATAAGTAAATTGGAAGAATTCGTCCAAAATTAGATGGTGGGCCCGCCAGGACTCGAACCTGGGACCAATACATTATGAGTGTACTGCTCTAACCAACTGAGCTACAGGCCCAAAAGCTATCTCTTTATATCACAAATTATTATTTTTCGAGGAAACTTTTTAGTTGCTTGGATCTACTAGGGTGTTTCAATTTTCTTAAAGCTTTGGCTTCAATTTGTCTAATCCTTTCCCTTGTGACTGAAAACTGTAAACCCACCTCTTCTAAAGTATGGTCAGTATTCATCCCAATTCCAAAACGCATTCTAAGAACTCTTTCCTCCCTAGGTGTTAACGAGGCCAAAATTTTAGTTGTTGATTCACTTAAATTAGATTGAATAGCTGTGTCTAAAGGTTGTAAAGCATTTTTATCCTCAATAAAATCTCCTAGACTGCTATCTTCCTCGTCACCAACTGGTGTTTCTAATGAAACAGGTTCTTTGGCAATTTTTAAAACTTTTCTAACTTTTTCTAGAGGCATTGCTAATTTTTTAGCTAATTCCTCTGGTGTTGGCTCTCTTCCAAATTCACTCATTATTTGTCTTTGAGTTCTAACAATTTTATTTATTGTTTCAATCATGTGAACAGGAATTCTTATTGTTCTAGCTTGATCGGCTATAGATCTAGTTATTGCTTGTCTAATCCACCAAGTCGCATATGTAGAGAATTTATAACCTCTTCTGTATTCAAATTTATCTACTGCTTTCATTAAACCGATATTACCTTCCTGAATAAGATCTAAAAACTGTAAACCTCTGTTAGTATATTTTTTTGCAATTGAAATTACTAATCGAAGATTTGCTTCTACCATTTCTTTCTTAGCTATTCTCGACTCTCTCTCTCCTTTTTGGATTCTACTTACTAATTTTTTAAACTCCCCTACAGAAAGACCAATCTTCTTACTAAATTCAACTAATCTATCTCTAATTTCAGAGAAATCTTTTTTAAATTTTTTAAAAAATGCTCTCCAAGCAACATTTTCTTTTAAAAAAGTCTCAAACTTTGGATTTATCTCATTGCCTATATAATATTTCAAAAATTCCTCTCTAGAAATTTTATTTTCTGTGGCTAGTCGTAACAAAACTCCCTCAAGGGATACAATTTTTTTATTTTCTTTATAATGTGCTTGAACTAACTCCTCAACAATGTGAGGGGCTAGCTGAAGATTTTTAAAATTATCAACTAAAATTTCTTGTATCTTTTTGAAGTTTTTGTTTTTGGAAACTGATAAATCTTTTGAATTAAGAATACATTCTAGTTTCTCAATTTGATATTTCTTTAGCTTTGAATAGTTCTTATTTAAAGAAATTAATATGTTTATAATCTTTGGTTTAATTTCCTCTTCCATTTTAGCTAGGGAAACATTAAATTCGTCGTCTTCCTCGTTAGATGATCCCTCTAGCTGTTTTTTTTCATCCTCTTTTTTTTCTTTTTCTGGCTTTGATTTTTTTTTGATATCTATTTCCTCATCATCATCTTGGGCCTCAAAATCTTCATAAGTTGAATCAATGTCAATTATATCTCTCACCATCAATTGATTATTTTCAATCTGCTCTCTCCACTCAAATATTTTTTTTCCAACTATTGGGCTTTGTGTAAGAGCATTAATCATTACATCTTTACCTGCTTCAATTCTTTTTGCTATAGCTATTTCACCCTCACGAGATAAAAGTTCAACTCCACCCATTTCTCGAAGATACATTCTAATCGGATCATCACTCTTGTCCGAGCTCTTTTCTTCACTTGTGGTAGTTAGTTCTTTTTTCTTATTAGATTGAAATTGAGATTTTTTCTCAACAAGAGTTATTTTTTCATCTACAAGAATTATTAGAGCCTTATCTATATTTTCAACAGTGCTATTTCTTTTTCCTAAAGATTTACCTAATTCCTCGTAAGTTATGAAACCTCGATGCTTACCTTTATCTAAAAGTCTTTCAAAGGATTTTGTAATAATTTTACTAACCATAATTGAATTGAAAGTTATATATAATATCTAAGTTAAAAAAATCTATACTTTTTTTAATCCCTATTTAACTGACTTTTAAGCTTAATGAGCTCTGAATAAGAGCTTTCATCCAGATTATTAATTAATTTTTTCTCAAGATTCTCAATTTTTTTTAAATTATTTTGTTCCTTTAAATCTAAAATCAACTCATCTAAAAGTTCTATTATTTCGTTTTCGCTTTTATCTTGAATTATCAATTGAATATTTGAATTTTCTTTTATCTCTTCCACAAGTTTTTCAAAGCCACTGTTAATTTCTGACTGAATCTTTTTTTTGTCATAACCTTCTGAATGTAAGGATATTATTGTATTTTTTAAACTTTCATTTTTTGGAGAAATAAACTCAATACTTTTAAGATCATTTATTTTTTCAGCAGCTATCCTAAAAAAGTTTAAAATTATAAATAAGATAGAAAACTCAATAATTTGTACTTTGGATAAATTTTTTCTTTTGTTATGTAAAATTTGAGTCTCTTTCAAAATTTTAAAGTTTTTCTTTTTAGAAAAGTTATTAAATCGAGATCTAGATTTTGAAGCTTGAATTGGGGTTAAGTTGCTTATTTTATCTAAAAAATTTTCAACCACATGTTTTTTTAAAACATTGTCTTTAACCGAGTATGCGATTTTTTTAATTTCTTTTTCAAAATTCGAGATTTCAAAAGGACTATTTATATTTATTTTACTTAGTTGATAGTTCCAAATGAAGGATTGAATTATTTCTTTATCTTTTAATAAACTAATTAAACCTTGTTTTCCATTTGCTTTAACAAAGTCGTCAGGATCTTTTCCTTCAGGCATTATAGAAAAATAAATTTTATTTTTTTCATTAATGAATGGAAAAAGCCTTTCAGCAATCCTGTAAGCAGCTTTTTTTCCACTTTCATCACCATCTAAACATATTATTGGATTAGAAAAAAATTTCCAAATCAAGTCAATTTGTCTTTCTGTCAAGGCAGTGCCTGAATTTGCAATAACATTTTTTACTCCTGAAGAATAAACACTAATCACATCCATATAACCTTCTACTAACAAGACTTCATTCGTATCAACTCGACAATCTTTCGCTTTATCAAGATTAAAAATCGTACTACCTTTTTTATAAAATTCTGTCTCGGGAGAATTTATATATTTTGCAAGTTTTGTGTCCTTAATTATCCTACCTCCAAATGCTATGGTATCACCAGAAATATTGTTAATTGGAAAAATTATTCTTGAATTAAATCTGTCTACAAATTTACCTGTCTTTTCGTTTTTATAGTACAAACCGGTTTGATTAATTTCTTCCTCTGAAAAATTTTTTAATAATTCATGGAAAAAATTGTTTCTCCAAGGAACAAATCCTAATTTAAATTCCTCAATTATCTTTTTATTTAAACCTCTGTTTTTTAAATATTCGAAAGCTTCGTTATTATTTGAATTAAATAACTGTTGAGCAAAGTAATTTGAATATTCTTTTAAAATATTTTTGTAAGTGCGAAATCTTAGATCTTTTTTTTTATCAAAATTTGAAAAACGATATGGTTGCATACCAGCTTCAGCTGCTAAAATTTTTACCACTTCTCCAAATCCCATAGATTTAGTTTTCATTAAAAAATCGAATATGTTTCCATGTTCACCAGTGCTAAAGCAATGGTAAAACTCTTTCTCATCACTCACAGTAAAAGATGGAGTTTTCTCATTTTTGAAAGGTGACAAACCTATAAATTCTTTTCCTCTTTTTTTTAGTTGAACAGTTTTTCCAACGACTTGGGAAACTTTTAATCTTAGTCTAATTTCATCCAGGTACTCTTTTGGATATTTCATTTTTAATTCAAAAGTCCTTTCAAAATTAAGCTTACTTTTGAAAAATCTAAAGAGTCTGCATATTTTGATTTTAAAACTCCCATAATTTTTCCCATGTCTCTCATAGAAGTAGCGCCAACAGACTTAATCGTCTCCTCACAAATTTTTTTTGTTTCGTCTTCGTTTAGTTGCTTTGGTAAAAAAGAGTTTATTACTTTAATTTCTTTTTTTTCATTTTCTAAAAGCTCTTTGCGACCAGCTTTTTCATAAACCTCACAAGACTCATTCCTTTGTTTTACCATTTTTTTTAACAATGAAATAATGTCACTATCTTTAATTTCTTTTTGGTCTTTTGACCGAGCAGCAATTTCGGCGTCTTTAATAGCTGAAACAATGAGCCTTAATGTTGGATAAGTGTTTTTATCTTTGGCTTTTAAAGCTTGATTAAGCTTATCGTCTATTTGTTTTTTTAGAGACATATTTTGATTTTTTATTTTAATCACAATTCTAATACAAAATAAAAAGAACTTTCTTGACGATTTTGTTTCTATTTCATATGTTGCGCAAAATCATGTTTATAAGTTTTTTACTTTAACTCATGAGTTGTATTTGAATAAGAAAAGTCAAAATATAAACTCTTCCAAAAATCTTAAAAGGATCGAATCAACAGCTATTTTAGTTCTCCAAAACGGTAAGTTTTTTAAAGGTATAGGATTAGGTTACGATGGTACTGCAACTGGAGAGGTCTGTTTTAATACTTCAATTACCGGTTACCAAGAAATAATTTCTGATCCTTCATATGCTGATCAAATAATTAATTTCACATTTCCACACGTTGGCAATGTTGGAACTAATAAAGAGGACCACGAATCTGATAAGATTTGGACTAAAGGAGTAATAATAAACACGGAAATAACTTATCCATCCAATTACAGATCTTTAAAACACTTAGATCAATGGTTAAAAAAGAATAAGATAGTTGGAATTACTGGAATTGATACTAGAAATTTAACAAATTTCATAAGAGATAGAGGCGCTCCTAAGGGAACGATATCCTTTTACAACAATAATAAATTAAATATAAAAAAACTCGTTAAAATAACAAATCATTGGAGTGGTCTTAAAAACTTAGACTTAGCAAAAAAAGTTTCTACTAAGAAAAATTATTTATGGCAAGATTATAAAACCTGGAAAAAAGAAAATGGATATTTAAAAAATAAAAAAAAAATATTGCATGTAGTTGCAATTGACTATGGAATTAAGAAAAATATTTTAAGATATTTTTCAGATTTTAATTGTAAAGTTACAATCGTACCATGCATGACAAGTGCAAAAGATATTCTTAAACTGAACCCTAATGGGATATTTTTATCAAATGGGCCTGGGGATCCTGCGGCAACTGGAAAATATGCTATACCAACAATTCAAGAATTAATTAAAAAAAAGTTACCATTATTTGGAATTTGTTTAGGTCATCAAATACTAGCTTTAGCGCTTGGTGCTAAGACAAAAAAAATGAAATTAGGGCATAGAGGATCTAACCATCCTGTTAAAAATTTAATTGAGGGCAATGTTGAAATCACAAGTCAAAATCACGGATTTGAAGTAGTAAAAAAAGGTTTGCCTAAATATATAAGAGTTACTCACCAGTCTTTATTTGATAACAGTATTGAAGGTATAGAATTAAAAAATAAACCTGTTTTCTCAGTTCAATATCATCCAGAGTCCAACCCTGGTCCTCAAGATAGCGTTTATTTATTTGAAAAATTTGTAAAAAGTATGAAAAAAAATGCCAAAAAGAAAAGATATTAGAAAAATTTTAGTTGTGGGAGCGGGACCAATTATTATTGGACAGGCTTGTGAGTTTGATTACTCAGGAACTCAAGCTTGTAAAGCTTTAAAAGATGAAGGGTTCACAGTAATTCTCATTAATTCCAACCCAGCAACAATTATGACTGACCCTAATGTAGCTGATAAAACTTACATTGAACCTATTACAATAGACGTTCTTGAAAAAATTCTTATTAAAGAAAAACCTGATGCGATTTTACCAACTATGGGAGGTCAAACTGCATTAAATTTAGCAATGGAGGCAGAAAAAAAAGGAATTCTTAAAAAATACAAAATTGAACTTATAGGTGCTAATTCAAAAGCAATATCCAATGCAGAAGATAGAAAAAAATTCAGAAAAAATATGATAGAGATTGGTTTAGATCTTCCTAAATCAGAAATAGTAAATAATTTTAAACAATCCTTAAAAGTATTAAAAAAAATCGGATTACCCGCAATTATAAGACCAGCTTTTACTCTAGGTGGTTTAGGAGGAGGTATAGCTAAAAATAAAAAAGATTTTTATAGGATAATAAAAAACGGGCTTAACGAGTCACCTGTGAGTCAAGTCTTAGTAGAAGAGTGTTTAGAGGGTTGGAAAGAATTTGAGATGGAAGTTGTCAGAGATAAAAATGATAATTGCATTATCATTTGCTCAATAGAGAATTTAGATCCTATGGGTATTCATACTGGAGACTCAGTAACTATCGCACCAGCACTTACTTTAACTGACAAAGAGTATCAAGATATGAGGAATGCTTCTATAGCTTGCTTAAGAAAAATTGGTGTGGAAACTGGAGGATCAAATGTTCAATTTGCCATAAACCCAAAAAATGGAAGAATGGTAATTATTGAGATGAACCCTAGAGTTTCAAGATCATCTGCACTAGCTTCCAAAGCCACGGGTTTTCCAATTGCTAAAGTGGCGGCCAAGTTAGCTGTAGGATACACTTTAGACGAATTAAAAAATGAAATTACAAAAGTAACACCCGCATCTTTTGAGCCTACGATAGACTATGTGGTTACTAAAATTCCAAGATTTACTTTTGAAAAATTCTCCTCTTCATCTGCAGTTTTAGGCACATCGATGAAATCAGTAGGAGAGGCAATGGCTATTGGAAGAAATTTTAAAGAGTCTCTTCAAAAAGCCTTGGTTTCCTTAGAAACAGGTTTTTCAGGATTAGACCAAATATTTAATTTAAATATAAAACAAATTAAAAAAAAACTTAGAGAAAATATTCCAAATAAGATTTTACTTGTTGGGGAGGCTATAAGAAAAAATATAAATTTAAAAGAAATAAACAATCTTTCAAAAATTGATCCTTGGTTTTTAGATCAAATAAAAGAAATCATCGAGAATGAAACAAACATAAAGAAAAAAGGTCTACCTAAAAATTTTAATGAATTTAATTATATTAAGTCTATAGGTTTTTCTGACAAAAAATTATCTGAACTTACAGGTACTCCAGAGTCGTTAATTAGAAAGAAAAGATCTGCTTTAAAAGTTTTACCAGTTTATAAAAAAGTCGATACTTGTGCTGCAGAATTTAAATCTTTCACTCCATATATGTATTCTACTTATCAAAGAAATTTCTCATCTAATTCAGAATGTGAATCTAACCCTTCTAGTAGAAATAAAATTATAATACTTGGAGGAGGTCCTAATAGAATTGGTCAAGGAATAGAATTCGATTATTGTTGTTGCCAAGCTAGTTTTGCGCTTAAAGAAGCTAGATACGAGACAATCATGATTAACTGCAATCCAGAAACCGTATCAACAGATTACGATACAAGTGATAGATTGTATTTTGAACCACTTATAGATGAATATGTTTACAATATTGTAAAAAGAGAGAAATCAAAAGGTAATGTAAAAGGTATCATTACTCAATTTGGAGGCCAAACTCCTATTAAGCTTGCAAAATTTTTACATGAAAATAAACTTCCAATTCTAGGAACACAGTACACTTCAATTGACCTGGCAGAAGACAGAGATAGATTTAGAGATCTTTTAAATAAAATTAATTTAAAACAAGCTGAAAGTGGTATAGCAAGAACCTTTCCTCAAGCGATAAAGATTGCAGACAAAATCGGTTTACCTTTAATGGTAAGGCCGTCTTATGTGTTAGGTGGAAGAGCAATGGAAATTGTCCATGAAAAGAGTCAGCTAAAAGATTTTGTTAGAGAAGCATTTAAGGTCGCTGAAAAAAATCCAATCTTAATAGATAAATTTATTGATAGTGCAATGGAGGTAGATGTTGATGCAATATCTGACGGAAAAAATGTTTTTGTAGCTGGTATTATGCAACACATTGAGGAGGCTGGAATACACTCCGGTGACTCAGCATGTAGTTTGCCACCAGTATCAATTAAACCTTTTTTAATTAAAGAAATTGAGAAACAAACAAAAAAATTAGCTTTAGCATTAAGAGTTAAAGGTTTCATGAATGTTCAATATGCAATTAAAAAAGATCAGATTTATGTAATAGAGGTTAATCCTAGAGCAAGTAGAACTGTTCCATTTGTTTCAAAAGCGAAAAATTTACCTCTAGCTAGGATAGCTTCAAGAGTGATGGCTGGAGAAAAATTAAATAAGTTTAATTTAAAAAGTAAAACAAAAGATATGTTTGCAGTAAAAGAGGCAGTATTTCCGTTCAATAAATTCCCTAATAGTGATCTTTTACTTGGTCCAGAAATGAAGTCTACAGGTGAGGTAATGGGTTTTGATAAGAATTTCGGAATGGCTTTTGCTAAGAGTCAAATTGCAGCCTCAAACTCTCTTCCTAAAAAGGGCTTAGCTTTTATTTCTTTAAAGAATAGTCATAAAGAAGAAGGCGTTCAACTAGCAAAACAATTAGTTAAGTTAAATTTTAAACTTTGTGGGACCGGAGGAACTGCTGATTATATTAGCAAACATGGAATTAAGTGTAAAAAAATTAATAAAGTAAATCAGGGATCTCCTCATATTGTTGACATTTTAAATGCAAAAAAAATAGCATTAGTTATTAATACAGGTGGCGGAAATAGTGAATCTCAGCTGAGCGATGCGGTTGCTTTAAGAAGAGCAACGTTAGCTAACAAAGTTCCATATTGCACAAATATGTCAACAGCCAAGGTTTGTTTGGAAGGTATTAAATCTCTTAAATTGAAAGATATCAACGTTACTTCTTTACAAGATCTTTAACTTTTAACTTTCCAATCAGTTTTGAAGGTAACGTAGTTTATTTGAATACATCTTCTTTCTTTTTTAATCTCTTTTTTTTCCATCCCATGCCATGTGTTTGGTCCACTAGTAAAAAAGTATCCATAATTATGTTTATAAGGAACTGTTTTAACTTTGTTTAATTTTTCATCATAAAAATCAGTACCTAAATTTTCCGACTCGTTATGTAAATTAACAAAAACTATTGATGACATTAATTTTTCCTCAATATCGCAGTGAGGTTTTAACCAAAAACCTTCTCTATCACAAATTACTTCTAGTCTCACATAAGAATTACTTAAGTCTTTTCCAATTAATGACCCAATTTTTTTATAAACTTCGGGTGATCTTAATTCTTCAATAAATTTCGTTAAGTTAGGAAATCGACTAAAGTTTTCTTTAGTGACATAACATCTAAGTTTTTTTGCTTTCCCCCCGTCTTTAATTCCAGCTCGAAAGGATCCTTCACCGCCATCTAAAGCTCTCGTTCCATCATAATTTAAATTTTGTTTTCTAGGATCAGCTATCTCTGCTTTACAAATTTCATCAATAGCATTTTGTGTTAAAGGTTGATTGATTTCAAAATGTTTGAAGGGGTCTCTATATAATTTTGTTCTACTTTCTAAAGATTTAAATAATTCCATTTTTTTTCATTTTTGCTTTTATAATCGGTACTATTCTAGTCACTTCATTTAGCCTATTATAACTCCAACTTTCAACTCTGTCGTCTAGCTCTCTTGTTATACCTAAATCTCTTAATTGTGAATAAAATTTTTTAAACCTTCCTGTAGGCCTAAAGGACTTTATCATCGCAATATAAACTGGTTTTCCAGTCATAGCTGCTTCTGAAATCATTGACGTGGAGTCGCATGTTACAACTAAATAATTTGAAATCGCTAATGCAGAAAGATATGCATTTTTATCTACAGTTTTGACTACATGATGATCAACATTAAAAGTATTAAAAGCTGCTTTTAGAATATTTTCTGGTGTTCTGTAAGAAGGTATAACAATTATCTTAAATCTATCTGGAGTAAATAAAGTTTTCACTTTGTTAAAAAGTTCATGAACTTGCTTTTCAGAATACTTATAATATTTATTTGGTCCTCCAATAATGAAAGCTACTAAATCTTTTCTTTTATCTTTTTCTATTCCTAAATATTGGGAGTTGTCATTAATTTCTTTTTTATTTAAATAATGAATAGCTCCAGTTGTGTTGATTATATTTTCTCCTTTTAAATTATCATGCTCTGGACTTACTACGAGGTCGAAATGTTTAAAAGAAACTTTAGGATCTTGTATGTGAATATTAAAAATTTGATTACCTAATCTTTTTTTTAGGGCTATTGACGGTATTACACTTTTTCTTCCACAGGATATAATAACTTTGCAATCACATACGAATTTATTTTTTACTAAATTTTCAGAAATTGGGCTGATTTTTGGAGGAATAAAATTCCAGAAAGATTTTAATTCAATTTTTTGATGTTTATAACTTAAGCCTAAACCTTTAGCTAATCCCTCCACTTGACTAACCATGCCGTGCATGCCTTGCGTTAAAAGAAGTGCTTTTAATTCCAACATTAGTTACTATATACCCTTACATGATGAATAATAAATCAACAAAACATACAAAAGTGTTAATTCTTGGATCTGGTCCTGCTGGCTATACAGCAGCCATTTATGCGGCTAGAGCAATGTTAAAACCGATACTTGTTCATGGTTCACAACCAGGTGGTCAGTTAACCACAACAACCGACGTTGAGAATTACCCAGGATATTCAAAAGTGATTCAAGGTCCATGGCTTATGGATGAAATGAAGGGACAAGCCGAAGCTGTAGGAACAGAGATGATACAAGATCATATAAGTAAAGTTGACCTAACAAAAAAACCTTTCACGGCAACAGGAGATAGTGGTCAAATTTATACTGCAGATAGTTTTATAATTTCAACAGGTGCACAAGCTAGATGGTTAAATTTAAAATCTGAACAAGAGTTTAGAGGATTTGGAGTTTCAGCATGTGCAACTTGTGACGGATTTTTCTTTAAAGAAAAAGAAGTAGCTGTAGTTGGTGGAGGGAATGCTGCTGTTGAGGAAGCAATGTTTCTCACTAAATTTGCTTCAAAAGTTTATTTAATACATAGAAGAAACGAACTTAGAGCAGAGAAAATGCTTCAAGCAAAATTAAAATCTAATAAGAAAATAGAAATTATTTGGGATACAGTGGTTGAAGATGTTATTGGCACTATAGAGCCAAAAACTGTTAATGCATTAAAAATTAAAAATGTAAAAAATAACAAAGTAAAAGATCTTAAAGTTGATGGTTTATTTATTGCCATAGGTCATGATCCAGCAACATCTTTATTTAAGGATCAACTTAAGATGGACAAAGAAGGGTATCTGATTACAAAACCCGACTCTACCGAAACAAATATTCCAGGAGTTTTTGCTGCAGGAGATGTAAAGGATAAAATTTTTAGACAAGCTGTAACCGCTGCTGGAATGGGTTGTATGTCAGCACTTGAAGCTGAAAAATATTTGTCCGAGACTAATTAAGGTTACCACAAAAAGTTTCAATTCTTTTCATTGCTTTCTTCAAATTTTCCATTGAGGTAGCGTAAGATATTCTAAAGTAACCGTCTAAACCAAAAGCAGAACCTTGAACCACAGCTACCTCAGCTTTTTCTAACAATTTTTCTACAAAATCTTTATCAGTTTTAAGTTTTGTTTTCTTATTAAGTAATTTTTTACAGTTTGGAAAAACATAAAAAGCTCCTTCAGGACTTAAACAGCTTATACCTTTTATATTGTTTAAACTATCAACAACAAAATTTCTTCTCTCTTTAAAAGAATTTGATCTTTCTAATATAAAGTCTTGTGTTCCGTTCAAAGCTTCTACTGCAGCTGCTTGACTTATAGATGTAGGATTACTAGTTGATTGAGATTGTATTTTAGCCATTGCTTTAATAATTTCTTTTGGACCCGCAGCATAACCTATTCTCCAGCCGGTCATTGAGTAAGATTTGCTAACTCCATTCATGGTTAAAGTCCTACTTTTTAATTTTTCTATTTGTGCAATAGTAAAAAATTTAAAATTGTCATAAGTAATGTGCTCATAAATATCGTCACTTAAAATATATAAATTTTTATATTTTAATAAAATCTTTGATAAGGCTTCTATTTCATCTTTTGTATAACCTGAGCCTGTTGGATTTGACGGAGAATTAATAATTATCCACTTTGTTTTTTTTGAGACCGCTTTTTTTAATTTTTCAGGCGTTAATTTAAAATTATTTTTTTCATCGCATTTAACTATCTTTGGTTTGCCGCCAGCAAGTAAAACAATATCAGGATATGAAACCCAGTAAGGTGCAGGAATGATTACTTCATCCCCTTTATTAATTGTTGCCATAAAGGCGTTATATAAAACTTGCTTTCCTCCTGTTCCGACTGAAATTTGATCAAGTTCATAAGATAAATTATTTTCTCTAGAAAACTTTGCTTGAATAGCTTTTTTTAAAGCTGGGGTTCCATCAACTGCAGTATATTTTGTATCACCTTTTCTAATAGCCTCTATTGCTGCATCTTTTATATTATTTGGAGTATCAAAATCAGGTTCTCCAGCACCTAAACCTATTACATCCTTGCCGGCAGCTCTCATTTCCCTTGCTTTTGAGGTAACTGCTATGGTCGGCGACGGTTTTATACGTTTTAAACTATTGGAAACTATGCTCATTGAAATTTATAATATAATTAATTTATTATTAACACAAAATGCAAAATACTTATCAAGAAAAATTGGCTGACCTAGAAGTTAATAACTCTAAAAAAATAAAGAAGTTAGAGGGTGGTATAAACTTTAAAATCAAAAGTGACTTTCAACCTAGCGGTGACCAACCAGAGGCAATAAAAAAACTACTCAAAAATCTAAAAGATAATAAGCAAGAACAGGTTTTATTAGGAGTCACGGGTTCAGGTAAGACTTTCACGATGGCCAAAGTTATTGAAAAAGCAAATAGACCTGCATTAATTTTGGCACCTAACAAAACTTTAGCGGCACAATTATATGGTGAGTTTAAAAGTTTTTTTCCTGATAATGCTGTTGAATATTTTGTGTCTTACTATGATTATTATACACCCGAAGCTTATGTCCCTAGATCTGATACTTATATAGAAAAAGAGGCATCAATTAATGAACAAATAGACCGTATGAGGCACTCAGCTACAAGATCTTTATTAGAAAGAGATGATGTAATTATAGTGGCAAGTGTTTCTTGTATCTATGGATTAGGATCAGTTGAGGCTTATTCAAAAATGACAATCACATTAAAAAAGAACCATGAGTACGAGCGTGATGAACTAATTAGAGCTTTTATCAATTTACAATACAAAAGGAACGATCAAAATTTTTTCAGAGGGACTTTTAGAGTCAGAGGTGAAAATTTAGAAATCTTTCCCTCTCACCTAGAAGATAGAGCTTGGAGGATAAGTTTAAATTTAAACAAATTGGAAAAGATTGAAGAGTTTGATCCCCTAACAGGTGATAAAACAAATGACTACAATATAATTAAAATTTACGCTAATAGTCACTACATCACTCCTAAACCCACAATTGAGCAAGCAATTAGGCAAATAAAATCTGAATTGGCAGAAACTTTAAAAAAACACAGAGAAAACAATAAGCTATTAGAGGAACAAAGGCTAAGAGAGAGAACTAAATTTGATTTAGAAATGATCGAGGCGACTGGTACCTGTGCGGGAATTGAAAATTATTCAAGATTTTTATCTGGAAGAAAAGCTGGTGAGCCACCTCCCACTCTCTTTGAATATTTTCCTGACAATACAATCATATTTGTTGATGAGAGTCACGTAACAGTGCCTCAACTTAATGGAATGTATAAAGGTGACCGAACGAGAAAAAGTACGTTAGCTGAGTACGGTTTTAGATTACCATCATGTATGGATAACAGACCATTAAAATTTGAAGAATGGGATTTAATGAGAACTCAAACTGTTTTTGTATCGGCAACTCCAGGTCCATGGGAACTAAAACAAACTAATAATGAATACATAGATCAAATTATAAGACCAACTGGTTTAATAGACCCACCAGTAGAAATTAGACCAGCTAAGACTCAGGTAGATGATTTGATGCACGAGTCAAAAGAAATAGTTAAACGAGGTTATAGGGTTTTAGCAACCACTCTTACCAAAAAAATGGCTGAAGACCTCACAGAATATTTACACGAAAATGGTTTAAAAGTGAGATATATGCATTCCGATATAGATACTTTAGAAAGAATTGAAATCATTAGAGATCTTAGAATGGGTGTTTTTGATATTCTTGTTGGTATTAATTTATTACGTGAAGGTTTAGATATTCCTGAATGTGCATTAGTAGCAATTTTAGATGCCGATAAAGAAGGTTTTTTACGTTCAGAAACATCTCTTATTCAAACTATTGGTAGAGCGGCTAGAAATGTCGATGGAAAAGTAATCTTATATGCTGATAAAGTTACAAATAGTATTAAAAAAGCTCAAAAAGAAACTGAAAGAAGAAGAAATAGGCAATTAGAATACAATAAAAAAAATAATATCACCGCTGAGTCAGTTAAAAAGGAAATAAGTGATATTTTGGAATCAGTTTACGAAAAAGATTACGTCAAAATAAGCGAGGGCTCTAATATTGGGGGTAATTTAAAAAAACATGTTAAAGCGCTTAATAGAAAAATGAAAGAAGCTGCAGCCGATTTAGAATTTGAGGAAGCTGCAAAAATAAGAGATGAAATAAGAAAACTAGAAGTAAGTGAACTTGAAATAAATGTAAATCCAAAAATTTCGCAATATAACTTAAAAAGTAAAGTTTATCCTAAGGGAAGATCTACAATGGGAATGCCCGGTACGAGACCTAAAAAAGGAATTAAAAAATGGAAGCCAAAAAAATAGTTATAACAGGTGGGGCAACTAGAATTGGAGCTGCAATAGCGAAGAGTCTTGCTGGATATGATAAAAAAATTACTATTCATTATAATAAATCCAAAAAAAGTGCAGCCTTACTAAAAAATGAATTGGAGGAACTGGGAAGTAAAGTTTTTTTAATAAAAGCTGATCTAAATAATTATGCTCAAACTAATAAATTGATGACGAATTCTTTTAAATTAATGAAAGGGGTAGATTGTTTAATAAATAATGCATCAATATTCGAAAATGACAATCTTTTGACTTTTAGCGATAAAAGTTTTTTAAAACATATAAATGTGAATCTTAAAAGTCCCTCGATTTTAATTCAAAAACTAAATAAATTGGCAAAAAATTCAGAAGCATGTGTTATCAATTTAATAGATCAAAGAATTGAGAAACTAACACCCTTTTTTTTTTCATATACACTTAGTAAAACAGGTTTAGCTACTTTAACTAAAACTGCAGCGATGAAATTAGCTCCCAATATCAGAGTAAATGGTATTTCGCCGGGACCAACTATAAAAAATAAAAGACAATCAGATAAACATTTTAAAAAACAATGGAAATCAATTTTACTTAAGAAAAAAGTAGATTTAGAAAATATTTGTAATGGTGTAAAATTCTTAATTGAAAATGATAATATAACAGGAGAAATTATAAATATAGACAGCGGACAAAGGTTGGCTTGGAAAACACCAGACATTATTAATATAAAAGAATGAAAATAATTAAATTTAAAAAAAAAATAAATTATAGAAGTAAAAGAAAAGTTATCATAAAAAATTTAATAATAAGTATGTTTATTGGAATACATGCTTTCGAAAAAAGAAAAAAGCAAAGAGTAAAATTTAATATCATAATCACCACTGACTCTAAAATAGAGCCAAATAAAGAAGAATTATCGTCAATCTTAGACTATGAAAAAGTTATAAAAAATTTAACCTTGTTAGTAGGAAAAAAACATTATGATCTTTTAGAGGAGTTGTCTGAAAGTATATTTGAGATGATTTTTAATTATGAAATTGTTAAAAAAGTCAATTTAAAATTAGAAAAATTAGATATCATTAAAAATGCAGAATCCGTTGGAATAGAGGTTTCAAAATTAAAAAATGAGTAATAGTTTAGAACAAGGAAAAAAAGTTATAAAAGATAAAATACCCTTAATATCAAAAAATCCTGGTGTTTATAAAATGTTAAATGCGACTGGAGAAATACTTTACATAGGAAAAGCTAAAAATATTCCGAACAGGCTTAAAAGTTATGTTACTGAGTCTTATTTGCCTATCAGAATTGAACGGATGTTATCTCAAACACATAATCTTGAAACTACAACGACTAATAATGAGAGTGAAGCTCTGCTTTTAGAAGCAAATTTAATAAAGAAATTTAAACCAAAATTTAATATTTTATTAAAAGACGATAAATCATTTCCCTATATTTTTATATCTGATCATAAGTTCCCAAGAATTGAAAGACACCGCGGTTCCAAAAATAGACCGGGTAAATATTATGGACCTTTTGCAAGTTCTTTGGCTGTAAATATGGCGATTAAAACTATTCAGAAAATATTTTTATTAAGATCTTGCACTGATAAACAGGTCGAGGCTGGCGACAAAACCTGTTTTAATTATTTGCTTAAAAGGTGTGCTGGACCTTGTGGAAGTAAAATTACTGAAGATGATTACGAAAAATTAGTAGAAGCTGCAGATGAATTTTTAAGTAAAGGAAAATCGAGAAAAATACAAAAAACCCTATCACAACAAATGGAGAGTGCCAGCGAGGAACTAGACTTTGAAAAAGCTGCAATAATGAGAGATAAAATTAAATCCCTTAATATAATCCAATCTTCATTAACAGT
The DNA here is from genome assembly GCA_902630915.1 of uncultured Pelagibacteraceae bacterium. The sequence goes on from CACOWD010000004.1 coordinate 36,194, forward strand.
TACTGAAGATAATCTTATCGAAGCAGATGTAATTGCTGGATATAAAGAATCTGGTAAAACCTGTATTCAAGTTTTTTTTTATAGGTCTAAGCAAAACTGGGGTAACCAAGCATTTTTTCCAAAACATGATGAAGAGGAAAGCATTAAGGACATTCTGTCTTCTTTCATTTCTCAATTTTACGAAAATAAGGCAATACCTAGCTTAATAATTTCTAATTCAGATGTTAACGATAAGAAACTATTAGAAGAAACATTCTCTATCAAAGAAAATAAACAAGTTGTCATTAAACAAGCAAAAAGTAAAAATGAAGTTAGCATCTTAAAACTTGCAGAAAAAAATGCAAAACAAAGCCTAACTCAAAAACTTATTCAATCAGATACTAATAACAGTTTAATTGAGAGTTTATCAGCTAAATTTAAAATTAATGAAAATATTGATTTGATTGAAGTTTACGATAATAGCCATATACAAGGTACAGACTCGATAGGTGCTTTAATTTGTTTTGGTCGTGAAGGTTTCATTAAAAAGAGATACAGAAAATTTAATATCAAAAATAGTGAAGTTAAAAATGATGATTATGGAATGATGAGAGAAGTCTTATTTAGAAGATTTTCTAAAGCAGTAAAAGAAAAATCTGGCTCACTGTCACTTCCTGATTTGGTTGTTTTAGATGGCGGAAAAGGACAATATTCCGTTGGTAGGGAAGTATTAGATGATCTTGGTTTATACGATCTTCCAATTATAGCCGTGGCAAAAGGAAAAAAGAGAAATGCTGGGGAAGAGAAAATTTATTTTAATGGCAAGGAATATAAATTAAGTAGAAATGATCCATTATTGTTTTTTATTCAAAGGATTAGAGATGAAGCACATAGATTTGCAATAAGTACTCACAGAGCTAAAAGAAAGAAAAACCTTAGCAAATCTTTGTTAGATCAAATCCAAGGTATTGGTAAACAAAGGAAAAGAGCTCTATTAAATCATTTTGGGTCTGCACGTGCTGTTGAGTCTGCAAGCTTTGATGATTTAAAATCAGTAGAGGGAATAGAAGACAACATAGCAAAGAAAATATATGATTATTTTCACGAATAAATGAAATTAAAAATACCAAATATACTCACAATCGGCCGAATAATTATTGTGCCAATTTTTGTAATAACTTTTTTTATCCCAGGATTTTTTGGAGATTTAATACCTTTTTTTTTATTTGTGCTAGCTAGTTTTACTGATTATCTTGATGGGTTATTAGCTAGACTGTTTAAAGAGGAGTCAAAGTTAGGCGAGTTGTTGGATCCAATAGCTGATAAAATTTTAGTTTGTGCTGCTCTTATTTTGCTTGTAATGAATGGAACAATTAAGAACTACGAAGTTATTGCGGCAGTCATAATTTTAACTAGAGAAATATTAGTTTCAGGTCTTCGTGAGTTCCTGGCAAAAGGTAAAATTACTATGGAAGTAACAAGCTTATCTAAATTAAAAACTTTTATCCAAATGGGTGCTATAGCTATTTTATTAACTGGAGATATAGGAAACAGGATTATAAATTTTCAAGATTATAATGCTCAAACTGTTGGGATAATTCTTTTATGGTTATCAGCATTTTTAACTTTATATACTGGATATGATTATTTAAGAAAAGGAATTGATCATGCTATTAACGAGGATAGTAAAGACTAAGCCGCTGTGTCTTTTCTTACTAAATTTTGATAATCATCGTTTAAATCTGAAATAACTTTACATACTTTGAATTTGTAGTCATTTATTTGTGATACCGGGGTTACTTCAGCGGCCGTACCTGTTAAAAAACATCCAACAAAATCTTTCATTTCTTCAGGTTTAATTTTTCTCTCGATTACTTTAATGCCTTTTGATTTGGCAATTTTTATTACTTCGCGTCTTGTAATGCCATCTAAAAAAGAATCCGGAGTTGGTGTATGTAGCTCGCCAATATCATTTTTAAAAAAAACATTTGCTCCAGTTGCTTCTGCGATGTTTCCCTCATGATCAAGCATCAAAGAGTCTGTAAAACCTTTAGCCTCAGCTTCATGTTTTGAAAGTGTGCAAATCATATATAAACCTGCTGCTTTTGTATCCCAAGGAATAGTGTTAGGAGCGGGCCTTCGCCAACTTGAAATATTAAGCTTAATGCCATTAAGTTTAAGTTTGGGATCAAAATATGATCCCCACTCCCAAGTAGCGATAGCAACATGAATTTTATTTTTTTGTGCAGATATGGCCATCATTTCGCTCCCTCTCCAAATTAAAGGTCTAACATAACCATTTTGAACTTTTTGAATATTCACAATATTTTTACATGCATCATTTATTTCTTTTTGAGTATATGGAACTTCTATTCCCATCCTTTTTGCAGAATAAAATAGTCTCTCTGTATGCTCTTCTAACTTAAATATCTCACCATCATAAACTCTCTCACCTTCAAAAACACAACTAGCATAATGAAGTCCATGGTTTAGAATGTGAATATTTGCATCCTTCCATTCAACAGTATTTCCATTGAACCAAATTTTTCCTGATCTTTTATCGTAGGGTATGCTTTCCATTAAAAGTAAATATATAGATTTTTTTTATTTAAAAAAGTATATTCCAAATAAGGATAAGTCAATATAACTTACCATTATGAAAGAATTACTTTATCTAAAAGATGATCAGATTAAAGAGTTTATTCAGCTCCTTTATTATGCATATAGAGAGACTTTTTCTGACCCTCAAGAACTATTATCCAAAAAGTTTTTTGGACCGGCTCATTTGAGAGCATTGCATCTTATTGAGACAAACCCTGGGATAAATTTAGGAGAATTGATTTTTAGACTGAAAGTCACAAAGCAAAGTCTTAACAGGGTATTACGTGATTTAATAAAATCAAAAATGATAAAACAAATTCAAGATGAAAATGATACAAGAAAAAAAAATTTATTTTTAGATAAAGAAGGAAAAATTTTCTTCGATGTAGTATATAATTCTCAAAAAAAAAGAATTTTTAATGCTTTAAAAAACTCTGGTTCAGACTCTGTAATTAAATTTAAAGATGTTCTAAAGAAAATTATTAATGGAAAATGATAAATTGCATATCTTAATAGTAGATGACGATGATAGAATTCGAGAACTATTAAAAGATTTCTTATCAGATAATCATTATATTGTTTCATCAGCAGAAAATGCTGAGCAAGCAAAAGAGAGATTAGGATATATCAAATTTGATATTATTATTTTAGATGTGATGATGCCGGGACAAGACGGATATGATTTAACAACAGAAATTAAAAAAAAATTTAATATACCTGTAATTTTACTTACTGCCAAAGGGGAGGTAGAGAACAGAATTAAGGGCCTTGAAATTGGTGCTGATGACTATATTGGCAAACCGTTTGAACCTAAAGAACTTCTTTTGAGAATAAAAAATATAATTAAAAATAATACTAAATTAAATTTGAATTCTAAACATGTTGTTGGAAAAGCTGAAATTGATCTTAATAAAATGAACGTTATTTTGAACTCAAAGATTAGGAAAATTAATAATTCAGAAAAAAAAGTTTTGTTAGAAATGTTATCAAATCCTGGCAAAACTTTCTCAAGAGCAGAGATCGGAAAAATTTCTGGAATAAGTCAAGAAAGATCAATTGATGTTATGATTACAAGGCTCAGACAAAAATTGGAAGTAAATCCGAAAAATCCAAAATATTTGCAAACTATAAGAGGAGAAGGATATGTTCTCTGGATTGAATAAATTTTTTAAAATAATTTTACCTAAAAGATTATTTTATAGAGCATTAATTATTGTTGCTGCTCCAATAATAATTCTTCAACTCATTGTTACAATTGTTTTTTTTGATAGCATTTGGATTAAAGCGAACAAAAATATAACGAGAGCTTTAGTAGCACAATTAAAAACTATAGGTGAAGTTTATCAAAATGATAAAGCGAATTTAGATTTTTTAACTGATAGTTATAAAAATAATTTTGATTTTGAGATTGGGATAAGCAGAGATGAATTCCCAAAAATCACAGGTGAGCGAAAATTTAGTCCAATGGATAGGTCTCTTAGAAGAGAATTAAAATCTACTTTTGGAAATAACAACTATTGGTTTAGTACATCAAATTTTAAAAATGCAGTTGAAATCAAAATTAAGTTTGAAAATGAAGTAATTGAGTTTTTGGTGCCTAAAGAAATGGTTTCAACATCATCTGTAAGATTGTTTGTGTTATGGACAACCTTGCCTTCGATCGTGCTTATAGTTATTGCATTAATATTTCTTAAAAATCAAACTAGACCACTTGTAAAACTTGCAAAGGCTGCTGAAAGATTTGGTAAAGGTGATTATGTAAATGATTTTAGACCATCAGGAGCGCAAGAAATTAGAAAAGCTGCTTATGAATTTGATAGAATGGCAAAAAGAATCAACCGTCACCTAAATCAAAGATCAGAAATGTTGTCCGGTATAAGTCATGATTTGCGGACACCATTAACAAGACTGAAACTCCAGTTAGCGATGATAGGTCAGAAAGATTTATCTAAAAAAATGTCTAATGATATTGATGAAATGGAAAATATGCTAAATGATTATCTTCAATTTGCAAAAACTCAGTCGAAAGAAATAACAACTGAAATTAAATTATCAAAATTATTTGAAGAGATTAAAGAAAATATAAACGATAAAAATTTACAAATATTAGATATTGATGAATTCATATTAAAAGGAAGACCTCTAGCCTTAAAGAGATCGTTTGAAAATATTATACAAAATGGATTAATCTATGGTGATAAGGTCAATGTTAAGATTCAAAAAAGTTCAAATAGAGTGTTAATTATTTTTGAAGATGATGGTCCAGGCATACCTGAAGATCAATATAAAAATGTTTTTAAACCATTCTTTAGACTGGATAAAAGTAGAAGTCTTAACAAATCTGGCGTCGGGTTAGGACTTGCAATTGTGGAAGATGTGATAAATTCTCATGGAGGAAATATTCAACTAGGAAAAAGCAAATTTGACGGTTTGTTAGTTAAGATTTCTTTGCCTTTTTAGTTCTTTTATTTTTCTGGATCTTTTTAATCAATAAGTCTTGTTTTTGAACAAGTTTTTTCAATATTTCAAATTCTTCTCTAGAAACAAGATCAAGTTTACTTATTATTTTATCTTTTTTAAATTTTAAATCAGTAGAAATTTCTTTTTTAATATCTTTTGAAGTCAAAATACCATTCTCAATGAGAGTTGATAGTGTTTTTAAAATTTTTTCAGAATTGCTCATAACACATCTTATTTGATAGGCATGTCAATTTCAAATGTGATATAAGAAGACATGTTTACCCACGATTTAGACCCTGTTCTACTAGACATAGGGATAATATCAATTAGATGGTACTCTTTAGCTTATATTTTTGGAATTTTAATCGGATGGTGGTACGGAAGGATAATAATATTGAAAAAATTTTCCAGCCCAGAATATAAATTTAATTTAAAATTTTTTGATGATCTAATTACTTACTTAATAATCTCTATAATTTTAGGTGGAAGAATAGGATACATAGTTTTTTATAATTTTGAATTTTACTTTAAAAATCCTTTAGAGATATTCAAAATTTGGAACGGCGGGATGTCATTTCATGGAGCTATGTTGGGGGTAATTGTAGGAACTTTATTATTCTCAAAAATAAATAGATTAAAAACTTTTTTATTATTAGATGTTATAGCCTGTGTTTCTCCTATAGGTATATTTTTAGGCCGTGTTGCTAATTTCATCAATGGTGAATTAGTCGGTAAAGCGACAAATGTATATTGGGCTGTAACTTTTCCTGAGATAGACAATATTGCTAGACATCCCTCGCAATTATATGAGGCATTACTGGAGGGTATCGCTTTATTTTTTATTATTAATTTTGTATTGAATAAAAAAAATTATAAAATTGGCGATTGTTCATTTATGTTTTTAATTTTTTATGGAGTATTTAGAATTTTTTCTGAAATTTTCAGGCAACCAGACTTACAAATAGGATTTATTTTTGGAATATTGAGTATGGGCATGTTGCTAAGTATTTTTATGATTTTTTGCGGTATAATTCTATATTTAAAAAGAAATGACTTATAATTCGAATTATAATAATTTATTCATAAATAAGTTGGTACCTATTGACGAGTTAGTTCAGAAAGCTCTTTACCATCCAAAATCTGGTTATTATTCAAAAAAAATTCCATTTGGAAGACAAGGTGATTTTGTAACAGCGCCAACAATATCAAATCTATTTTCTGAGATAATTACAATTTGGATCATATCTGTTTGGGAAAAATTAGGTAAGCCAAAAAAATTTAATTTTGTAGAACTTGGCCCAGGTGACGGAAGTCTAAGTAAAATTTTAATTGATACCTTAAAAAAATTTCCAGATATAAATGAGTCAATTAACATCTTTTTGTACGAAAAAAGCAACTTTCTTATAAAAGTGCAAAAAAAAAAATTAAAAAATTCGAAAGTTAAATGGGTTAAAAACTTCAAAAAAATTAAAAGAGGTCCAATAATTTTTTTTGGTAATGAATTTTTTGATGCTATACCAATTAAGCAATTTCTTTATAAAAAAAAATCTCTATTTGAAAAATATTACTCTATTGATAGCAGATTAGGATTTAAGGAAGTTTATCGTAAAGCCAATAATGTAGATATTAAAAAAATAAAATTATTTAAAGTTTTAAATGGTTTGAAATTTATAGAATTTCCAAAAATAGGATTTAATGAAATGGATAAAATAGTAAAAAAAATAAAAAAACTATCAGGGGGAATATTGCTAATTGATTACGGTTATTTAGACATTTTAAATAAAAGCACCTTACAAACAGTCATGAATAATAAAAAAGTTGATATTAGGTTTCTTTTTAAAAATCTTGGAAATGCTGACATTACCTCACTTGTAAATTTTAATCTTTTGAGAGAATATTTTTTAAAGAACGGTCTAAAAGTAAAAAAAATTGTATCTCAAAAATTTTTTTTGGAGACGATGGGTATTATTGAAAGAGCAAAAATTCTTGAAAAAAATATGACCTTTGAACAAAAAAACTACATGTCATTGACTCTTAAAAGACTTTTGCACAAAAATTTAATGGGTGAATTATTTAAAGTAATTTTTGCATTTAAAGCTAAAAAAACAGATTTTTTAGGATTTAAATAATGTTTTTTTCAAAAAGATTTACAAAACTAAAAGAATTAAAGCATTGTTTTTTTTCACGAAAGGGAGGTTATTCGAAAGGTATTTATAAAAGTTTAAATTGTGGAAGAGGGTCAAAAGACAGTAAAAAAAATATTTTTAAAAATCTTACTTATGTAGCTGATAAAATGTCAGTAAAAATCAATAATTTAGTATTAATGCATCAGACACATAGCAAAAAGGTTTTGGAAATAAAAAAAAACAATATTAATAAAAAAATTAATTCTGATGCTATGATTACAAAAGAAAAAGGTATAGCGCTGGGTGTGGTAACTGCCGATTGTGTACCAATCTTAATATTTAATAAAACTAACAAAATTATTGGTTGTATTCACGCAGGTTGGAGAGGAGCTTTTTCTGGAATAATAAAAAATACTATTTTGAAAATTAAAAGACCAAATACAAAAAATGAGATATACGCTAGTATTGGACCATGCATAGGTAAAAATAACTATGAAGTAGACATAAGATTTTTCAAAAAATTTGTTAAAAAGTCAAAAAAAAACAAAATATATTTTTCAAAAAAAAATAATCAAAAAAAATTATTTAATTTAAGAAAATTTGTAACAAATCAGCTTTTAGAGCTTAATGTAAATATAGACCAAGTAAATTACGACACTTTTAAAGAAAAGGATAACTTTTTTAGCTTCAGAAGGTCATCAATTTTAAAACAGAGGGATTATGGAAGGTGTATATCGGTCATTAGATTAATTTAGATTAAATTTGAAAAGTTTAATAAATAATTGTATAAATAATTACATTTCATGAAAATTTTATCTGGAACTAGCAATCTCAAGCTTAGCAAGGATATTTCAAAGAATCTTAAATTAAAACTAATAAACACAAATATCAGAAGATTTGCTGATGGTGAAATATATATCGAAATTAATGAAAATATTAGAGGCAATAGTGTTTTTGTAATTCAGTCTACTTCTAATCCTGCTAATAATAATATTATGGAGCTCCTTTTGGTTATTGATGCCTTGAAAAGATCATCTGCAAAAACTATAACAGCAGTAATTCCCTATTTCGGGTACGCGAGACAAGATAGGAAAGTTGCACCTAGGACATCTATCTCAGCAAAAGTAGTTGCTAATTTAATTTCCAATGCAGGAGCTACAAGAGTGGTAACTGTAGATTTGCACGCTGGACAAATACAAGGTTTTTTTGATATGCCGGTTGACAACTTGTATACCGCTCCACTCTTTGCGAAATATATAAAAAAAAAATTAGGTTCTAAAAACTTAATTTGCGTCTCTCCAGATGTTGGAGGTGTAGCTAGAACGAGAGCTTTAGCAACAAGAATTAAAGCAGATTTGGCAATTATTGATAAGAGAAGACCTGCTCCTGGTAAGTCAGAAGTAATGAACATTATAGGAAATGTAAAAAATAAAACATGTATAATTGTTGACGATATAATTGATAGTGGCGGCACTATTGTCAATGCAGTTAATGCTTTAAAAAAAAGCGGAGCTAATGAAGTATACGTATTTATTACCCACGCAGTATTAAGTGGAGATGCAGTAAAAAAAATTAAAAATTCAAAAATTAAAAAGTTAATAATTACGGATACAATAGATAATGCTCAAAAAATTAAAAATAATAAAAAAATAGAGGTGTTATCTATTGCCTCATTAATGTCAGAAGCTATTAAAAGAATAGCAAATTCAAACTCTGTGTCAGATTTGTTTAATTAACACTTGTTTTAGTACAGATCATGAGTTATATAACTTTTTTACAAAATTATGAGTGTTCTAAAAGCAACAAAAAGACAAAATTTATCATCAGGCTCTACAAATAAATTGAGAGTAGACGGGTTCATACCTGCCATATTATATGGAGGAAAAGATCCGAACCAAAATATATCCATTAGTAAAAAAGAAATATCCAACATTATTAATTCTGAAACTTTTTTATCAAAAGTTTTAGAATTAGATATTGATGGAAAAGCAGAAAAGGTTATACCAAGAGATGTAGCCTTCCATGTAGTGTCAGAAGAACCTATTCACATCGATTTTATGAGAGTAGTTTCTGGAAAGAAAATTATTTTAGAAATCCCAGTAAAATTTATTAATCATCCTGACTCTCCTGGTTTGAAACGAGGAGGGGTTTTGAATATTGTAAGAAGAAAAGTGGAATTAAGATGCCCTGCAGAAAATATTCCTAACGAAATAGTGATTGATTTAACAGGTGCAGATATAGGTACAAGTATTAAAATTTCCTCTGTTAAACTTCCTGAAAACGTTGTTCCAACAATTACTGACAGAGACTTTGTAGTAGCAACAGTAGGTGCTCCAACAGTTATTAAAGAACCTGAAAAACCTGCCGAGGAAACTCCAGCAGAAGGTGCTGAAGGTGAGGCGCCTGCTGAAGGTGTTGAAGTGGCTTCTAAAGATGGAGAGGCAGCAAAAAAAGATGATAAAGCAAAAGATGGCACTACTGAGAAAAAACCAGAAGAAAAAAAACCTGCTGAAAAAAAATAAATAATATGCTTTTACTAGTTGGATTAGGAAATCCAGGCACTAATTATACAAATACCAGACATAACATCGGTTTTAAGATAATTGACGCTATAAACGCTCATTTTAAACTCTCAAAGCAAAAACCAAAGTTTAAAGGTTTGCTTACAACAGGAAATATTGATGAAAAAAAAATCTACGCTATTAAACCTTTAACTTTTATGAATAATTCAGGAACAGCAATTAAAGAGCTTATAGACTATTTTAAAATTGATGCAAAAGATGTAATCGTTTTTCATGATGATATGGATATTGATTTTGGAAAAATTAAAGCAAAATTTGGTGGCTCCAGTGCTGGTCACAACGGTATCGAGTCAATCGACAAGTTTATCGGTAAGGATTACTCTAGAGTAAGAATTGGTATCGGCCATCCTAAACAAAAAAAGAGAGTTAACAATCATGTTTTAGAAGATTTTAAAGAAGATGAAGAAGAGAGAATTAAAGAAATTACTGAAAATATAGTCAAACAAATTCCTACACTAATTGACAAGAAAATAGATTTATTTTCAAGCAAAGTTAACCAAAATCTTAATGGGATTTAAATGTGGAATCGTTGGACTTCCAAATGTAGGTAAGTCAACATTATTTAACGCTTTGACAGCTTCAAGAAATGCCGAAGCCGCAAATTTTCCTTTCTGTACTATTGACCCGAACATTGGCGTAGTTGATGTTATTGATACGAGGCTAGATAGATTAGCGGAACTCTCAAATTCAAAAAAAAAGATTTATACAAATATAACTTTTGTTGACATTGCCGGTTTAGTCAAAGGAGCCTCTAAAGGTGAGGGTTTAGGGAATAAATTTCTCTCACATATCAGAGAGGTTGACGCAATAATTCATTTAGTTAGATGTTTTGACTCTGAAAAAATAACTCATATAAATTCAAAAATTGATCCAGTTGAAGATCTTGAGACTATAAAAACAGAGATAATTTTATCAGATTTAGATGTTATTCAAAAAAAATTAGAGAAAAGTAAAAAGAAACTTCTTAGTGAGAAAGAAACCAGAATTTTAGAGGAAAAATTAACAGTTCTTAGTAAAGGTGATGAAATTAATTTTACTAATGATGAAGAGAAAAAACTATTATCTAATATTGGATTACTTAGTGTGAAACCGAGAATTATTGTATGTAATGTTGATGAGGAAAATGTAACAAATGGAAATGATTACACAAGTAAGATAAAGGAAAAATACCCTACAGAAAAAATAATAAATATCTGTGCTGATATAGAGGATCAACTCTCAGGGTTAAATAAAAGCGAAAAAGAAACTTTTATGGTTGAAATTGGTTTAGATAAAACTGGTATTAATAAGTTAATTAGAGAAGGTTACGATCTTCTTAAACTGGATACTTTTTTTACCTCAGGTCCCGAAGAAAGCAGGGCATGGACTATTGAAAAAAATACCACTGCACCTAAAGCTGCAAGCGTAATACATACAGACTTTGAGAAAAATTTTATACGAGCTGAAACTATTACGTGTGAAGATTTCATAAAATATGGCAGTACTGAAAAATGTAGAGAGAACGGTAAATTAAGAATTGAAGGAAAGGATTATATTGTTAAAGATGGAGATGTACTATACTTCCGTGTCAATCCTTGACCAAATCTTTTTCATACTTAGATAGACAAGAATAGTTAAAAGAACTAAATAAATAATTACCTTTACTCCAGTTTTATGTCTTTCCTCAAGCTCTGGTTCGGCAGCCCATGCTAGAAACGTTGTTACATCCTTGGCCATTTGATCAACAGTAGACTCTGTGCCGTCCACATATTCAACTAATCCATCAGTTAAATTATTTGGCATCTTTATTTTATTGCCTGCCATATATTTATTATAATAAACACCGTCATCAAGGTTAACACCTGGAGGGGGATCCTCATAACCGACTAGTACTGAATAAATATAATTAGCTCCTCCCTTTCTTGCTTTAACTAAAACCGACATATCAGGTGGGTATGCTCCACCATTTGCAGCTGTTGCAGCTTGAACGTTTGGATATGGATTTTTAAATTTATCAGATGGTCTTCCAGGTCTGGTAAACATTTCGCCTTGAGGGTCTGGTCCGTCCTCTATCTCAAAACTAGCAGCTATTGCTTTCACTTCTTGCTCTGTGAACTCAGGTCCACCAGGCTGTCCAAGATTTCTGTAACTAAGGTATTGCATTGAGTGGCAAGAAGCACACACTTCCTTATAGACTTGAAAACCTCTTTGTAATGATGCTCTGTCAAAAGTTCCAGTTAAACCTTTGAAGCTCCAGTCCACTTTTATTGGATCGGTCATTTCGGCGCTTTGTATTGGTCTAGATAAGATGAGTAATATAAAAGATAAAACTAATAGTTTTAAATTAACCTTTATCATTAACCTTCCTGGCTATAGATGGCTCTGCGCCACCAGATAAAACTGGCTCTGAAATGCTCATTGGTATCGGATCAGTTTTTTCCATGTAACCAACAACTGGCATCACTACAATAAAATGTAGAAAATAATAAATTGTACCTACTCTAGCTAAAACTAGATAAATTCCCTCAGCTGGCATTGCTCCCACATATCCAAGCATCAATACATCAATTACAAGTATCCAAAAAAATTGTCTGTAAATCGGTCTGAACACGGCAGATCTGACTTTTGAAGTGTCTAACCAAGGTAACACAAATAAAATAAATATTGCACTAAACATTAATATTACACCGCCCAACTTATCTGGTACAGATCTTAAAATTGCATAAAAAGGAAGCAAGTACCATTCAGGAACAATATGAGCAGGAGTGACTAATGGGTTTGCTGGAATATAATTATCTGAATGACCTAAAACATTTGGAGTAAAGAAAACAAAACCAGCAAAAATAATCATGAAAACTAAAAGAGCAAAAGCATCTTTAATTGTAATATATGGATGGAATGGAACTGTGTCCTTAGATGGTTTCTTTATATCGATTCCTACTGGATTATTATTTCCTGGAACATGTAAAGCCCAAATGTGTAAAACTACCAATCCTAAAATTAAAAATGGAATTAGATAATGTAAGCTAAAGAATCTGTTAAGTGTTGGATTGTCTACGGAATAAGCTCCCCATAACCAAGTTGTTATGCTGTCTCCAATTAATGGGATGGCGCTAAATAAGTTTGTTATCACTGTAGCACCCCAAAAGCTCATTTGACCCCAAGGCAGAACATATCCCATAAAAGCTGCGGCCATCATCAATAAGTAAATCATTAGACCTATAATCCAAATAACCTCCCTCGGTGATTTGTACGATCCATAAAATAGGGATCTAAAGATATGAATATAAACTGCTAAGAAAAACATTGACGCACCATTACTGTGAATATATCTAATCAACCATCCATAATTAACGTCCCTCATTATATGTTCTACACTAGCAAAAGCTAAATCTGCGTGGGCTACATAATGCATCGCTAAGACAATTCCAGTTACAATTTGTGTAATTAAACAAAAAGTTAAAATTCCTCCAAAAGTCCACCAGTAATTTAAATTTTTTGGAGTTGGATAGTCTGTTAGATGTGCTCCAAGAGTAAGCAACGGCAAACGGTCGTTAAACCATTTACCAGCTTTAGACTTCGGTGTGTATTCATGCTCACTCATAATTTCTATCCAATTTTAATTGTGTTATTATCAACAAACTCAAACTTTGGTATTTCCATGTTTGTTGGCGCAGGTCCTTTTCTTATTCTGCCTGATACATCATAATGTGAACCATGACAAGGACAGAACCAACCGTTAAAGTCACCTTTATCTTTTAGAGGCACACATCCAAGGTGTGTACAAACTCCCAACATGACCAACCACTCATCTTTACCCTCTTTTACCCTTTCTTCATCCTTTTGAGGATCAGGCAAATCGTCCATTTTTACTGCTCTAGCCTCCGCAATTTCTTCAGGGGTTCTTCTCTTTAGAAATACCGGCTTGCCTCTCCATAATACTGTCACCGATTTACCAGGCTCAATGTTGCTAATATCAACTTCAGTAGTAGCTAAAGCTTGTTGAGCTTTATCTGGATTCATTTGGTCAATCATTGGCCAAATAACTGCTCCAACTCCTACTGCTCCTACTGTATAACTAGCAGTAAATAAAAAATCTCTTCTATTAACTTTTTTTTCTTCTTTGCTCATTTCTGTAAGTGCTTATAATGTAATTATTAAATAAAACCATAATTTATAGATTTCTAGGGTCAGAATGACACATAAATTAAGCTTAAATAATGCACATAGTACTTTACAAACCTGATATCCCACAAAATACTGCAGCGGTAATAAGGTTATGTGCCTGCCTAAATTTAAAAATCCACTTAATTGAACCATGTGGGTTTGATTTAAATGACAACAGATTTAAAAGGGTGGTTATGGATTATTTAAATTTAAGCCAGATTACGAGACACGATGACTTTAAAACTTTTTGGAAAAAATATAATAAATCAAGAATAGTTTTAATGACAACTAAGGCAAAAAAATTATATCATAAGTTTAGATTTAAAAAAAATGATATGCTTTTATTTGGAAGAGAAAGTGCTGGAGTACCAAATGATTTACATAAAATAATTCAAAATAAAGTAAAAATTCCCATGAACAAAAAAACTAGGTCTATTAATGTTGCAATGAGTGTTGCGATAGTAGCCTCTGAAGCTTTAAGGCAAAATAATTTACTTAAATGATTACATCTGACTTTAGAAAAAAAATGACTGATAGCTGGTTTTCTTATTTACAAATCCAAATTTGTAAAGAGTTTGAACAACTTGAAAACAACAAGGTAAAATTTACAAAAAGAGATTGGTGTAAAAATAAAAAAAATGAGGGTGGCGGAACTTCATTTCTACTTTCAAAGGGTAAAATATTTGATAAAGTTGGAGTAAATAAATCAACTGTTTCAGGAATTTTTTCTAAAAGATTTAGATCAAAAATATTAGGAGCGGAGAATAAAGGTAAATATTGGGCATCTGGAGTTTCTGTGGTAGCTCATATGAGAAATCCCAAAATGCCTGCGATACATTTCAATACCAGGTTCATAGTTACTTCTAAAGAATGGTTTGGCGGTGGTATGGATGCGACACCTAGTTA
>CACOWD010000005.1 GCA_902630915.1 uncultured Pelagibacteraceae bacterium
ACCGGATGCCTCAGGTCCAAACATTAGACCAATACAATTTTTTTTTCTTTTTTTCAGAATATCATGAAAATCGCTCATTGAAATATGTTTTTTATTAATATCTCTTCTTCTTGCGCTTAAAGAAATTACAACTTCAAATTCATTAAGAGCTTCCTCAGTATTTTCAAAAACTTTAGCATTTTTTATTATATCGTAAGCTCCTACCGATGTAGTTTTTGTTTTGTGATTTGGGAAAATAAATTTTGGTGACACGATATTTAATTTTTTAAATCCAAAGTTTTTTATAGAACGTGCACACGCACCAATATTTTCTCCTAATTGTGGTTTAATCAAAATAAACCCAAATTTACTTTTCATTTAAATTAGGAGGAGCTTTTTCTTTGAATAGCTTATAATCTAAACTATCAATTAGTGCCTTAAAAGAAGCTTCAATTATATTTGGAGATACACCTACAGTAAACCAACTTAATCCTGTTTTATCTGTGCTTTCAATTAAAACCCTTGTTGTGGCCTCTGTGCCAGTATTCAAGATTCTTACCTTGTAATCTAACAATTTTAAATCAGAAAAAAAATGATAATATTTTTCAACTTTTTTAAAATTAGATCTTATTGCATTATCTAAGGCATTAACAGGACCATTTCCCTGCCCGTCGCAACTTATCTCTTTTCCGTCGATTAAAAATACTACATTCGCTTTAGTAATAATTTCATTAGATTTAGATACGTTAACATTATAACTTTTAACTTTTAAATATTCTGGAATTTTTCCTAAAAGTCTATTAGCTAATAATTCAAAAGAGGCGTCAGCGCCATCATACGTGTATCCACTAAATTCTCTGCCTTTTACTTCATCTAAAATTTTTTGAATCTTAGGATCATTAGAGTCAATTTTAATTCCATATTTTTCTAAACGGGATAATATATTTGATCTACCGGCTTGGTTAGAAATAATTATATTTCTATGATTACCAATTAATTTTGGATCAATGTGTTCATAGGTTTTTGGATCTTTTTTAACAGCTGATACGTGTAATCCACCTTTATGAGAAAAAGCTGATGCACCTACATAAGCCATGTTTTTATTTGGCTTTCTATTTAAAATTTCGTCTAAAAGCCTTGAACACTCTGTTAATGAAGACAGTTTTTCTTTTTTAATATTGATTTCAAATTTTTCACTAAAGGATTTTTTCAGACACAATGTGGGTATTATTGACATCAGGTTAGCATTTCCACATCTCTCACCTAATCCATTTATTGTTCCTTGAATTTGCCTTGCGCCTGACTCGATAGCTGCTAAAGAATTGGCAACTGCATTCTCTGTATCATTATGAGCATGTATCCCAAGATTTTTTCCCGGTATTACTTTAGAAACTTCAGAGACAATTTTTCGAACCTCATTGGGTAAAGTCCCTCCGTTCGTATCACATAAAACTACCCATCTTGCTCCATTATCATATGCTTGTTTTAAACAATTAAGTGCATAATCTGGATTAGACTTATAGCCATCGAAAAAATGTTCTGCATCAAATAAAAATTCTTTTTTGTTTTTTAGAAAATGTTTTGCTGTTTCCTTGATATTTTCCAAGTTCTCCTCGTTTTTTATACCAAGCGCCACTTTTACATGGAAATCCCAAGATTTACCAACTACACAAACAGCTGGTGTATTGGCATTAGTTAAAGATGCTAAGCCTGGATCGTTATCTGCACTTCTTCCAGTTTTTTTTGTCATGCCGAAAGCAGTAAATAATGATTTGCTCATTTTTGGAGGATTAGAAAAAAATTTTGTGTCTACTGGGTTAGCTCCAGGCCATCCTCCTTCTACATAATCAACACCAATATCTGACAGCACAGAGGCAATTTTATTCTTATCTTCTATTGAAAAATCAACACCTTCTGTTTGTGCTCCATCTCTTAATGTTGTGTCAAAAATATATATTTTTTCTTTATTCATTTATAATTCCAAAATGTTTTATCTTTAATATCTTTTATTTCAACACCTTCATTGTTTAATTCATCTCTAATTTTATCAGCAAGATTATAGTTTCTACTTTTTTTGGCGTGTTCTCTTTCTTTAATTTTACTTAAAATCTCTTTTTCTGAAATCTTTATTTTACCTTTTTTAAATTTTTCTCTGTCAATTTTTGACTGATGAAATAGTCCTACCAATCTACAAGCTTTATTAAACTCTTTTATTTTATCTTTATTTCCATCTTGCGATTGATTAAATAAATCATGTAATTTTGATATATAAAGCGGAGTATTTAAATCATCTAATAAATCATTAAAACACTCAGGTAAATTTTCACTATAATCTGTGGTATATATCGAATACCACTTGTCTAATATTTTTGATTGAGTTTTTAATAAGTCTTCGCTCCAATCTAAAGGTTGTTTGTAATGGGAACTTAATAGAGCTAGTCTAACAACTTGTCCTGAATATTTCTTTTCTGCGTCTGAAATTGTAAAGATATTTCCTAAAGACTTAGACATTTTTTCTTTATTAAAAGTTACAAATCCATTATGAACCCAGTAATTTGCTAGATTTTTAGTTTTGTTACTCACACACGATTGGGCTATTTCATTTTCATGATGAGGGAAAATTAAATCAAGACCTCCTCCATGTATATCGAATTGGCTACCCAAATACTTTTCGCTCATAACCGAACACTCTAGATGCCATCCTGGTCTTCCTCTCCCCCAAGGTGAGCTCCAACCAGGCTCATCTTTTTTTGACGGTTTCCATAACACAAAATCTAAAGGGTCTTTTTTTAAGTCTGAAACTTCAACTCTTGCACCAATTTTAAGCTCATTAATTTTTTTATTTGATAATTTTCCATAACTTTTAAAAGAAGAAACTGAAAAATATACATGGCCTTTTTTTTCGTAAGCTGCATTGAGTTTTGCTAAATTTTCTATCATCGAAATCATCTCATTTACATGATCCGTAGCTTTAGGTTCTAAAGATGGTTTCATGCAAAATAAAGAAATGCAATTTAAATGAAATTCTTTAGTAATTTTATTTGTAAGTTCTGATATAGAAATTCCCTTTTTTTTTGAAGCTTCAATAATTTTATCATCTATGTCTGTAATATTTCTGATATAAGTAACTTTATTTTTACCGTAAATTTCTTTTAAAATTCTAAATAAAAGATCAAAAATTACCAATGCTCTTGCATTTCCGACATGGGGTTTTTCGTAAACCGTTGGACCACAAGCATACAATGATATATTCTTAGGATTTATTGGTTTAAATATTTCTTTTTTTCTTGTTAAAGAATTTGTTAAATAAAGATTATTCATTAAACGTACAAACTGGTATCGGTTTCATCTTGTGTAGATTTTTTTCTCTTATCTCTAAATATTTTTTATAATTGGGATCATTTTTATCTTTCATAGCTTTTTCTAAATCTTCATAAGACATACCAAGCTGTTGTAAATCATTCCTGCCATCATTCCATAGTCCATCTGTTGGGGGAGTATTTATGATTTCTTTGGAAATACCTAGGAATCTTCCTAGTTCCCAAACTTGTGTCTTTGTACAATCTGCTATTGGAGATATATCAACTCCTCCATCACCATATTTAGTATAAAACCCAATACCAAAATCCTCGACTTTATTTCCAGTACCAACAACTATTCCTGAATAAGCAGCTGCAACTTGGTACAAAGATGCCATCCTTAATCTGGCTCTAGAATTAGCGAATCCATGCTCGTTCTCAAAGTTATTAAGAACATCTGAAAATGAATTAAAAATTTTGTCCATTTCTAGCAAATGATGTTCGACATTTTTGTATTTACTTTTTAACCATGCTGCGTGTGATAGGCTTAAGTCATGTTGAGACTTGATCTGTTTTATTGGCATTGTTAACACAATTGTTTTACGTCCAGTATTTGCACATAAAGTACTAACTACTGAAGAATCAATACCACCCGAAATTCCAACTACTAAAGCTTTGGGTTTATTAGATGCTGTGTCACAATAATTGTTAATCCAATTAGTGATAATTTTGGCTCTTTCTTTTACTTCCATAATTAATACTTACCTTTCTTTTAAGGTTTGATCTTAATAATTACAATAATTATTAAGACGCGGCTTGAATAATTTTGTTTGATATTTTTGAATTTTTCTTGATTTCATCAGAAATTAAAAAAGCTAATTCCAATGCTTGATCAGCATTTAATCTTGGATCACAATGTGTTCTGTATCTATTGGATAAATCATTTTCTGATATTTTTTGCGCTCCACCTGTGCATTCTGTCACATCTTGACCGGTCATTTCTACATGTAGACCACCAGCATATGTGCCCTCTGCTTGACTTACTGCAAAGAAATTTTTTACCTCTTTAAGCACACTCTCAAAGGTTCTAGTTTTAAAACCAGTAGCTGCTTTAATTGTGTTACCGTGCATAGGATCACAAGACCAGACAACTTTTAAACCTTCTTTTTTAATTACTTTGATTAATTTCGGTAAATATTTTTCTACGTTGTCTGCGCCAAATCTTGATATCAAAGTCAATCTACCTGGTTCATTCTCTGGGTTTAAAATATTGCAAAGTTTTATAAGTTCCTCTGGTTTTAATGTAGGTCCACATTTCAAACCTATAGGATTTTTTATTCCTCTACAAAACTCTACGTGAGCACCATCAGCTTGCCTTGTTCTATCACCTATCCAAACAAAATGCGCAGAGGTATCATGGTATTCACCTGTAGTTGAGTCTACTCTAGTCATAGATTCTTCAAAAGGTAGAAGCAGAGCCTCATGGGATGTGTAAAAATTAACAGATCTTAACCTTCTATTATTATCTGAGTTAATTCCGCATGCTTCCATAAAAGCAAGAGCATCACTAATCTTATCCTCTATTTCTCTATACTTTCCTTTAGTTTTATCTTTTATAAATCCCAAGTTCCATAAATGAACTTGTCTTAAGTCGGCAAATCCACCTTGTGAAAAAGCTCTTAACAAATTTAAAGTTGATGCCGACTGAGAGTATGCTCTAAATAATCTTTTAGCATCTGGTATTCTAGCTTTTTCTGTAAATTCCATTCCATTAATATTGTCACCCAGGTAACTTGGTAATTCTTTACCATCTTTTTTTTCAGTTGGCGCACTCCTTGGTTTTGAAAATTGTCCTGCAATTCTTCCGACTTTTACTACTGGCATTGAAGCTGATGCTGTAAGAACTAAAGACATTTGTAAGAGAACTTTGAATGTATCTCTGATATTGTCTGGATGAAATTCAGCAAAACTTTCAGCACAATCTCCTCCTTGTAATAAAAATGCTTTTCCTTCAGCTACATCGGCAAGAGCTTTTTTTAAAGACCTGGACTCTCCTGCAAAAACAAGGGGTGGATACTTTTTAATTTTACTCAAAACTAATTCAAGTTCCTCCTTGTCCTGATAAACAGGTAAGTGTTTAGCAGGAAATTTTGTCCAACTATTTAAATTCCATTTTTTCATATACAACTGAAGGTATATATATATCGCAATTGCAATTTTTCCAAGTAAGAATTTAGGTAATTAGTCTAAAATGTACAATATATCAAAATTTTTCAACTTTTTTGTTAAGACCGGCCAAAATTATTTCGATCTTTAAATTTGGATATTTGTTTTTAAATTTATTTTTTATTTTATTGAAAGAGTTTTCATGAATTTTAGTTTCATTAGATTTATCTAATATTTTTTTTCCATTTATAATTTTTGCAGCACCGCAATCAAGATGATTGATAACTATCAATTTTTTAATTTTATGTAACTTTATTGAGGTATCAAGATTGTCCCAAAATGCTTTATGCCATTTTCTAAATTTTGGAGCAGTAACACCAATTGCTGAACCCGCAATCGTAAAAGAACTATATTTTCCATTTAATTTTCTTTTTTTTAAATAATTATAAACTATAGACTGAAACCTAGGATCTATACATGATAGAACCATAGCTTGATATTTCTTTTTCATTTTACTCTACGGTGACTGATTTTGCTAAATTTCTTGGTTTGTCTATGTCGCAATTTTTTAATAGTGCTACATGATAAGCCAAAAGTTGGAGAGGAATAGTTAATAATAAAGGTGATAACAGATTATCCACGCGAGGAACTTTCAATCTAAATCTAATATTTGTACTTAACAATTTTTTTTCATTATCAGTAATAAAAAAAATTTTACCGCCTCTAGCTATAACCTCTTGAGTGTTTGACAAGGTTTTTTCGTAATATCTATCATTTGGTGCAATTACTATTACTGGTAAGCCTTCCTCAATTAGTGCTAGAGGACCATGTTTCATCTCACCTGCTGGGTATCCCTCAGCGTGTAAATAAGAAAGTTCTTTTAATTTTAATGCGCCTTCAAGAGCAACCGGAAAAGAATTTCCTCTTCCCAGGAACATTGATCCTTTAGCGTCTAGAAATTCTTTAGCCATTAATTGAATTTCACTTTCAAGTTTTAAAGTATTATTAATTTCCTCTGAAAGTTTTTGTATATTATGTAAATATTTATCAAAAATTTTTTTATCAATATCTCCTCTGTTTGCGGCAAGTTTTAAAGTGAGTATATATAAGACTATCAATTGTCCTAGAAAAGCTTTTGTAGAAGCCACTCCTATTTCTGGACCAGCATGAATAGGTAACACCCAATCTGAGTTTCTTGCAATTGTGCTTTCTACAACATTCACAATCGAGCAAGTTTTCACTTTATTTTTTTTACATATATCTAAAGCAGCTGCTGTATCCGCAGTTTCACCAGATTGTGAGACAAAAATATAAAGGTTATTAGAGTTAAATTTTAATTTTCTATATCTAAATTCTGAAGCTATATCTATTTCAACATCTATTGAGGTTAATTCTTCAAACCAATATTTTGCAATTAAGCATGAATGATATGCTGTCCCACAACCAATTAAAACTATTTTGTTAATTTTTTTAGGGTCAATAGGAAAGTTATAAATATTTATGTCTTTTTTTAGACTATCAGTATATTCACTTATACATTTTCTGATTGTGATAGACTGTTCAAAAATTTCTTTAGACATAAAGTTTTTATAATCTCCCTTATCAGAAACATTTTCATCGTCTGACACAGTATGAATTTTTTTATTTATCTTATTAAGATTAACATCATAAAATTCAATATTATCTTTATTCAACATACATAATTCACCATCGTCTAGATAAGAAATTTTATTTGTCATAGCTTTTAAAGCATAAGAGTCTGATCCTAAATAGTTTTCTTCTTTTGAATAACCAACAGCTAGAGGGCTTCCTCTCCTTGCACCAATTATGATATCTGAAAAGTTTTTAAATATAATACCTAATGCAAAACTACCTTTTAATTTTTTTAATGTTCTGAATACTGAGTCTAAAGGTTTTGAATTTTGTAAAAATTGGGTTACTAAAACAGTAATAACTTCAGTATCAGTTTGCGATTTAAATTTAAAACCTTGAGCTTCTAAATCTCTCTTTAATTCATCTGAATTTTCAATTATTCCATTATGAACAACAGAGACTTCTTCCGAGGAATGAGGGTGAGCGTTAATAATATTGGGAACCCCATGAGTAGCCCATCTTACGTGACCTATTCCAATATTTCCTTTTGAGGGATTTTTGAATAAAATTTTTTCAAGTTCATCAACTCTACCGGAGCATTTTTTCTCATCTATTATATTGTTACTTAAAGTCGCTAAACCTGCAGAATCATATCCTCTATACTCTAATTTTTTTAAAGAATTGATTATATTAATTGAAACAGGTTTGTTACTTGCAATCCCAATAATTCCGCACATTATTTTTTTTTCCTTTTGTAGTTTTTAATTTCAATTTGTGATGTCCTTGTAAGTGCTAATGACTTTTTTTTCACATTTTTTGTAATTACTGAACCGGCTCCGATAACACTATTTTTATTTATATGAATCGGTGCAACTAATGAAGAATTTGAACCTATAAAAACATTATCTGCTATTTTCGTTTTAGATTTTTTTACGCCATCATAATTACACGTTATTGTTCCTGCACCAATGTTTGAATTTTTTCCAATTGAAGTATCTCCGATGTAAGAGAGATGACTAACTTTTGTATTTTGGTTGATAGAGGATTTTTTTGTTTCTACAAAATTTCCAATTTTAGTATTTTTTTTCAAAACAGTTCCTTCTCTTAACCTTGCATAAGGACCTACAATAACATTTTTTTCAATTTTAGTTCCTTCAAGATGACTAAAAGATTTAATGTGGGAATTATCTCCAATTTTAACACTTGGACCTATTACAACATATGGATCTATGGTTACGTTTTTTCCGAATAAAGTATCTTTTGATAAAAATATAGTTTCTGGTGCAATTAAATTTACACCTTTTTTCAAAGCTTTATTTCTTAATAATTCTTGTGAAAGCCTATATGAATTAGCTTTATTTAATTTATTATTTGTATTCATTAAAAATTTCTTTACATTATTAATCTAACTGAAATAAGTCACAAAATATTTCTTTTTAATACTTTAAAAATGAGTCAAATTTATACTATTCTTTTTGATCTAGATGGAACAATAGTAAATACTGCACCAGATTTAATGGCTGCTCATAATCATGTAATGAGAAAGTTTGGTCACTCAGAAAAAAAACTTGAAGATATTAAGTCTCTTGCAGGAAAAGGTGCCTGGGTAATGATGCAAAGATCTTTCAAAGAAAAAATAAAAGATGAGAAAACAAAAAAAGAAATGACTAAAGAATTTATAGATTTTTATTCAAAGAATATTGATAAAAATAGTGTTCCAATAAAAGGTGCAATCGATTTTTTTAAGTGGGCAAAAAATAAAAATATTTCTATGGCAGTTTGTACAAATAAACAAGAAAGGCTTGCAATAGACTTATTAAAAAAACTGAATTTGTACAAGTTCTTCGAATATGTAGCTGGTTCAGATACTTTTGCATTCAATAAACCTGACCCTAGACACCTAACAGATGTTGTTGAAATAGTTGGAGGAGATTTAAAGAAAACAATAATGATAGGTGATAGTGAGGTTGATGCTATGTCCGCACACAACGCTAAGTTACCATTTGTTTTAGTCAAAGATGGATATACCGAAAAAACTGAAAAAGAAATTAATCACGATGAACTTATTTCTAATTTTGTGAATTTTGAGAAAATTATTGAAAAATATTTATGATTAATTTTGCTCTCTTTTCGGCTTTGGCTACTTTTTATTTTACAATGTTTTTTACCCCAGGTCCAAATAACGCAATGCTTACTGCCTCGGGTATGAAATTTGGATTTGTGAAAACGTTACCACACTTGATTGGAATTCCTTTAGGACATATTTTTCAAATTGGGCTTACCTGTTTTGGTTTAGCAAATTTGTTCATAATTTATCCTCAGATTCAATTCTACATGAAAATCTTATGCTTTATTTATTTACTTTACTTAGGATGGAAAATGATTGGCTCATTTTCTATGGTTCAAAAAGAAACTGGAAGACCGTTAAGATTTTATGAAGCATCATTATTTCAATTCATAAATCCAAAAGCTTGGTCGATCGCGGTTACTGTTGCATCTGGTTTTTTTCCTACTGAAGAAAATATTGTTATAGGGGTTTCATTTGTTACTATTACTGCTGCAGTAATATGTTTTCCTACAATTAGCCTTTGGGCACTTTTTGGAAGTGGTTTAAGAAAATTTGTAGGAGATGTTAAAACAAAAAAAATTATAGAATATGTTTTAGCTCTTTTGTTAGTATTAACTGGTATATTTATTCTTATTAAATAATAGCCTTTGATTTTTATTACTCTCTTTAATATAAACTTTGCAGATGCATTTCACAAAAAAGAAAAGTTCTGAAAAAAGATTAGAATTTGTAAGAAATTTACAATCAAAAAAACTCCTTAGATTTCCTGGTGCTTATAATCCGTTGTGTGCAAAACTTATAGCTGAAATCGGATTTGATGGAGTTTACATATCTGGAGGTGTTATGTCTAACGACCTAGGTTTACCAGACATAGGATTAACAACTTTAGATCAAGTGAGTTACAGAGCTAACCAAATATCTAGAGTGACAGACCTTCCCACCATAGTAGATGCGGATACAGGGTTTAAAGATTGTAAAAAAACAATAATAACTTTTGAGGAAAAAGGTTTAGCTGGTTGCCATATAGAAGATCAAACAGCGGAAAAAAGGTGCGGACATTTAGATAACAAAGAATTAATTACAAAAGATGAAATGGTAAAAAAGATCAAAGAGTCTGTTGAAGCCAGAAAAGATAAAAATTTTTTAATAATTGTAAGGACGGATGCTAACACTGTTGAAGGTATAGATAAAACAATAGAGAGAATAAAATCTTATGAAGATGCAGGCGCGGATATGATTTTTCCAGAAGCAATGAAAGATGAAAAAGAGTTTGAAAAAGTAAGAAAAATATCAAAGGGCTATTTACTAGCCAACATGACAGAATTTGGAAAATCCAAATTATTAAATAGATCTCAGTTAGAAAATTTAGGTTATAATTTAGTTATTTATCCTGTAACAACTCAGAGGCTAGCTATGCAGAATGTTGAATTAGGTCTTAAAACGATATTTAAAGATGGCCATCAAAATAATATTATTGACAAAATGCAGACTAGAAAAAGGTTGTACGAGTTAGTAGAATATGAGAAGTACAATACTCCTGATAAGAAAATTACAGACTTTTCGACAGAAGGACATGAATAATGAGCGAGGAAATTAAAAAAGGTTTATTAGGAATAGTTGTTGATGAAACTACAATTTCACATGTGGTGCCTGAACTTAGTACTTTAACCTATAGAGGTTACACAGTACAAGAACTTTGCGATAAGTGTGATTTTGAAGAGGTTGCTTATTTAGTGCTTAACGGAGAACTTCCCAACAAAAGCCAATTGAGAAAATTCATAAAACAAGAAAGGTCCGAAAGAAAACTTTCAAAACAAATATTAAATGATATTAAGAAAATGCCTCGAAATGCACATCCAATGGATGTTATTCGAACTTGTGTAAGTTTAATGGCATTAGAAGATAAAGACACAAAAGATAATTCTCCTAAAGCAAATATGAGAAAGGCAATGAGAATATTTGCTAAAACTCCAACAGCTGTTGCTGCTTATTTCAGAACACGAAAAGGAAAATCAATTATATCTCCTAGTAAAAAATTATCTTTTTCAGAAAATTTCTTTAAAATGATGTTCAATAAAGTTCCAGACAAAGAAATAGTAAGAGCATTTGATATTTCACTAATTTTATATGCTGAACACAGTTTTAATGTGTCGACTTTCACGGCAAGAACTATAACATCTAGTTTATCTGATTTACATGGAGCGATAACTGGAGCGATAGCTTCTTTAAAAGGTCCGCTACATGGAGGAGCAAATGAGGCTGTAATGCATATGATGAAAGAGATAGGAAAACCTGAAAAAGCTAAGGCTTGGATAGAAAATGCACTAAATAAAAAAAAGGTAGTAATGGGATTTGGGCACAGAGTTTACCGTACAGGAGACTCGAGAGTTCCAACAATGAAACATTATATGTTTAAAGTAGCTAAACTTCTGAAGAAAGAAAAATACACAAGAATGTATGAAATTTTAGAAAAAGTAATGATAGATAGAAAAAATATTCACCCAAACGTAGATTTTCCATGTGGTCCAACTTATTACATGATGGGAATTGATATAGATTTCTATACTCCAATATTTGTTATGTCTCGTATAACAGGTTGGTCTGCACATATTATGGAACAACATGCTTCAAATAAACTTATTAGACCATTGTCTAAATACAGGGGTGCTAAAGTAAGAGAAGTAATGCTATTGAATCAAAGATAAATGACTTTAACTAATTTACTTTTATTTTTAATCTTAATTACATTGGCTACTTACACATTTATGCCTTGGAAAGGTATAGATAAAGGTTCTTTGTTAAAAGTAGCTTCTCAGTGGTTTATGTGGTTTGTTATTTTTGCAATCATAATTTTGATATCTACTTTTTTTGGAATTGAAGTTTCTGAATAATCATTTTTTTAAAAGAACAAGGATTTTAGATGGGGGTATGGGCCAAGAGCTACTTAACCGTGGAGTAAAGCCTCACGGAACTCTTTGGGGTGCCTCAGCATTGTATAAACAAAAATACCATAAAATAGTTGTTAAAACTCATTTAGATTTTATAAAAGCTGGAGCGGAAGTTATTGTAACAAATAGCTTTGGTTGTAGAAAACGAAGACTTATTGAAAATGGTTTAGTTAAAGAATATAAAAAATTAAATGTTTTAGCAGGCAAATTAGCAAAAAAAGCTGTGTCTATTTCTAAAAAAAAAGTTTTAATCGCGGGAAGTCTGCCTCCTCAAAACTTTACTTATTTTGCAGATCTTGGAAAAGATCTTAATTTTATAAGAGAAAGTTTTAAATCCCAGGCAAAATATCTTAACCCTTTTGTAGACTTTTTTTATTTGGATGTAATGAGTAGCTGGAAAGAGTGTTCATTAGGTTTGAATGCAATTAAAGAATACAAAAAGAAATTTATAGTAGGTATCCACATTAGAAAAAAAGGGTTGTTACCTTCGGGTGAAAAATTTATATCTGTAGCAAAAAAGATCCAAAAATATAACCCAATTGGGATTTTAGCTTCTTGTGTTTCATTTGAGGACTTGAATGATGTCATAAAGGACGCAAATAAACTTAAAGTCCCATTTGGATTTAAAATAAATGCTTTTGAACATATACCGCCTGGCTGGAAACCGGACTCAAATAATCCTAAGGTTCATCTTGGAAAAAGGAAAGACCTTACGCCTAAAAAATTTCTCGAAATTTGTAAAAAATTAGAGAAAAAGGGAGCTAAAATTATTGGAGGGTGTTGTGAAATTACCCCTAAACATATTGAGAAATTAAAAAAACTATCGTGATTTAATAATTTTTTGAGTAATTCTATCTAAAATAATTGCTAAAATTACTATCCCTGTTCCTCCAATTACAGCTGAACCAACATCAAGTCTTCCTAGAGCAATGTAAACTGTCAATCCTAAACCACCAGCTCCAATTAATGCTGCTATAACCACCATAGATAAAGCTAACATGAGAGTCTGATTTACTCCTGCCATTATAGTTTTTAAGGATAGAGGAATTTCAATTTTTATAAGTATTAAAAATTTGGTAAGTCCTAAACTAGAACCAGCTTCTTTAAAACCTTTACCAACCTGTCTTATGCCTAGATTAGTCAAACGAATAATTGGAGGTAAGGCAAATATAATTGTAGCAACTACACCTGGTGTAAGACCTACTCCAAAAAGCATTACTACCGGAATTAAATAAACAAAACTAGGAATAGTTTGCATAATATCTAAAACTGGTCTTAAAATAATTTCAAATGTATTGCTCCTAGACGCAATTATACCAAGAGGAATGCCAATTATCATACAGAATAAAACTGCAGTAAAAATCATTGCAAGCGTGGTCATGCTCTCTGACCAAAGATCTACAAGGTCAATAAAAAGTAAACTCAAAAGAGAAAATAATGCAAATTTAAAACCATTAGTTTTGTAAGCTAATACTACAAATATTAGGAGTACAATTGGAAAAGGTATAAAATTTAAAATAGACTCAAATCCATTTAAAACAGTATCTATTGGAGCTGAAATTTTTTTAAAGAGCGGCCTTTGTTCAAAAAGCCACTCTTTAATATTTCCTTCTATCCACTCTCCAAGTGGAATATATATATCGTAATCTGAAGGGGCTAATTTTAAGTTCATTAAAATTAACCCTAATCCTTACTTAATCCAGCTATCAAAAGTACTTTGATTTGCTTTAATCCAGTCGTTGGCGTGTTTCTTTATTGCTTTTTCACTCTTCTCACCTTTGTTCATCTTAAGATTTTGAGCGGCAATATCCGCTAGTGGAATTGATGCTTTCTTCAACATCTTTTCAACTTTAGGATTTGCTTTTAAAAAATCCACGTTAGCTGCTGGTCTAATGTCATCTGCTCCAAAACCTAAATTAACTTTTGATTTTGTTGCATTAGCAACTTTTGAAGGTTTCGAACCGCTGTATGGAACCTCAATCCAAACAACATCCTTACCAAGTTTTAATGTTCCAACCGTCCAATTAGGTGTCCAAGTGTAAAACAGCACTGATTTCCCGTTTTTATATTTGGATATTACATCAGCCATTGATGCTGAGTAATCTGCCTTCACTGGATTAATGAATTCTCCTAATCCTAACTCATCGAAATGTTTTTGAATAACTTTTTCGCATCCCCAACCTGGAGGACAAGCAACCATATCTGCTTTACCATCACCATTTGAGTCCCAGTTTTTCGCATGTTTTTTTATATCTAAGACTGTTTTGATGCCAAATTTATCAGCCGATTTTTTATCAATTAAATAGCCTTGTAATCCACCTTTTTTCATTACGTGACCTACAGGTTTTACTTTACCTTTAGACTCAGATATGTACCCATCATGAGTTCCAAACCAACCGTTAACCCATAAATCTACATCGCCTGTTGTTGCTGCAACGTAAAACACTTGGGGTTTCATAGTTTGCGGACCAGAAACTTTATAGCCCATTTTTTCTAATGCTTGTTTATAGATCTCAGCCTGGAAATAACCTGTATCCCAATCTGCTCTACCCATTTTAATCTCGTTAGCGTTAACAGCACTACTAATAGTAAGAGCTGCTATTATTGATACTAAATGTTTAAAATATTTCATTTTCCCTCCTAAATTTTTAGAAATTTTAACATGTAAAGGAACTTATTGTAACCGTTACACAACTAAAAAGTGAAATATGGAAGATATGCTTAAGATAATTTTAGATTAGCTTATTTTGTCCTTTATTTGCAATTTTTGCATAAACCGAAAAATTCTAAGTTAAACCTTTTAAACTTTGTGCCTTTTTTATCACTGAAACTTGATAAATATTTTGAAAGTTTAGTGTCAATAATTTCATCAACTGTCTCACAACTTTCACAGATTGAAAACGCTGTTGCCTTTGAAATTTCACAATCTGAATTTTTACAAGCAACAAAAGCATTTTTGCTTTCGATTTTATGAATTTTACCTATCTCAATTAACTTATCCAAAGCTCTATAAATCTGTTGGGGCGCATTAATTCCCTTTTTTTGAACATTGAATAAGATAGAGTAAGCTTTCAAGGGAATTTTTGCCCTTTCAATAATGCCTAAAACAATTTTTTGATTTTTAGAAAGTGTTTGTGCTTGAGTCATAAATTTAATTTATCAATTTGAAATCATTTTTTCAATTCAGAATAATTTTTAATCTTAATAAGTGTAAAACAAAATAAAACTAATGCTGCTGTTATTATAGATGGTCCTGAAGGTGTATTAATTTGTAAAGATGAAAACAAACCAATTATTACTGATAATAAACCTCCGATAATTGATAATTTAATCATCTGGTTTGGATTGTTAGAAATATTTCTTGCCATAGCTGCAGGCATAATTAACATTCCTGTAATTAACAAGAGCCCAACAATTTTAATCGATATTGCAATTATTGCTGCCAATAAAACAGTAAAGATTGCATTTACTTTATCAGGATTCATGCCCTCTGCCTCAGCTAGTTCGTGATTAACTGTTGAGGCAAACAAAGGTTTCCAAATAAATTTAAGTATGAATAAAATTAATGCTCCACCAATCCAAATAATTAAAATATCTATCTCATTTACTGCTAAAATATCCCCAAACAATAAACCCATAATATCAAATCGGATTGAAGTTAAAAAACCTATAACAACTAAGCCGACAGCAAGAGATGAATGAGCTAATAGACCTAACAAGGCATCTCCAGGTAGTTTTGTTGTTTTTTGAAGTTTTAATAGTATTAGCGCAATAGCCGAAGAAATTAAAAAAACTGAAAAAGCGATATTTAATTCAAAAAAGAAAGCTATTGTAACTCCTAATAATGCGGAATGGGATAAGGTATCACCAAAAAAAGATAGTCTTCTCCAAATTATAAAACACCCGAGAGGCCCTGTCACTAATGCAATCCCTATTCCAGCAATTAAAGCTCTTATAAAAAAATCGTCAAACATCTATTGTTTCCTTTTTATTGTTCCGTCCGTTGCATGAGTATGATCATGTTTATGCTCGTACACAGATAAAATTGTTGAAGCGCGGTCTCCAAACAATTCTTGATATTTATTGTTGTTAACTACAGATTGAGGTGTTCCAGAGCAACAAACGTGCCCATTAAGACAAACAACATAATCTGTAGAGGACATAACAACATGTAAGTCATGAGATATTAATAAAATTCCGCATTTAACTGTTTCTGAGATTTCTTTTATTAATTCGTAAAGAGAGATTTCGCCTTTAAAATCCACTCCTTGAACAGGTTCATCCAAAACTAAAAGATCAGGATTTTTCGCAATCGCTCTTGCAATTAAAACTCTTTGAAATTCTCCTCCAGATAAATTACTCAAATTATTTTTTTTAAGATGTTCAACTCCAGTTAGTTTTAAAGCATTTATTATTTCCTCATTGCTTAAATTTTGTGTGAGTAACATAAAATCAACTACTCTTATTGGTAATGTCCAATCGATAGAAATTTTTTGAGGGACATAGCCAACTTTTTCAGTAAATTTTAAAACTTTTCCTTCGATATTTTTGTATATACCTAGAGCAATTTTTGCTGTTGTTGTTTTTCCTGATCCATTGGGTCCAATTAATGTAACGATTTCTCCTCTTTTTACTTCTAAGGAAACTCCCTTAACTAACCATTTATCGTTTTTATATAAACCTACATTATCTACTTTAATTAATGTCTCTGAATTTAATTTATTCACAATATTAATCCTTGCATTAACAAACGTTATATTATAACACTCTGTTACTTTATAACATATTATGAATAAAATACTTAAATTAATTTCAACTGTATTTATTGCGCTTTTAACAACCCTTTCAATATCAAAAGCTGAAGTAAAAGTTGTTGCATCAATTAAGCCAATACATTCCTTGGTTAGTTACGTTATGGATGGTGTTGGGAAACCTGATGTAATAGTTGATGGTTATAATTCTCCGCATGGATTTAGTATGAAACCCTCTCATGCAAAAATGATTGAGAACGCTGATTTAATTATTTGGGTTGGTGAAGATTTAGAGGCTTTCTTAGAAAAACCATTAAAAACAATTGCTAAAAATGCAGTAAATATTGAAATAATGGATTTGAGTGGGATTAAAAAACTTAAATTTAGAGAAAAAAATATATTTGAAAGTCATGATGATCACGGACACGGTCATAAAGAAAAGAAACATAAAGACCATGGTCATAAAAAAGCTAAACATGATGATCACGGGCATGAAGGACATGCTCACGGTGAACACGATCCACATGTTTGGTTAGATCCTATGAATGCTAAAGTGATTATTAAAGAAATCGAAAATCAATTAGTTAAATTAGATCCAGATAACAGCTCAAAATATAAAGCTAATTCTAAAAAAGGTCAGTCAGAGTTAGATAATTTAACAAAAAATATTAAAAGAGATCTAAAAGGTAATTTAAGATTTGTAGTTTTCCATGATGCTTATCAATACTTTGAAAACAGATTTGATATTAAGGTTTTAGGAGCTTTGACAGTAAATCCAGATGTTTTACCAGGAGCTGAACAACTATCTGAAATTAGGGAAGTAATTAAACATGAAAAAGTAAATTGCCTTTTTTCAGAGCCACAGTTCAATCCAGCAATTATAAAATCTATTGCAAAAGATACTAAAATCAAAACTGGTGTTTTAGATCCGCTTGGTGCAACTTTAGATAAAGGCAAAGGCATGTACACTGAATTATTGCGTGGTATGTACGCATCTTTTAAAGGTTGTTAAGTAATTATTTCTGCAAACCTATTTTCTATTAAATTTAATTTAAGATTATTTTTTTTGGTGAAATCGTTTATTGCTTTTTCTACTTCTGAAATATAGCTTTCTTTACCATAATCATCACAAAGAATAACTTTTTTTTGATCTTTCATGCTTTTATATAAAATCATGAGATCACTAGTTACAGTTTCGTAACTATGTCCTCCATCAAGGAAAACAAAATCGATTTTTTGTAAGTCGATTTCTTTTAAAACTTTATTTGTATCACCTGCGATTAACTTTATATTTTGACTGTATTCTTGCAAGAGTTTTTGAACACTTTCAATTGAATTTAAATTTTCTTTTAGAATATAATTATAATAAATATTTTTTAAAGGATTAGAAAATTTCTGATCTTTTAAAAAATTTGGTTTAATCTCATCTCTTTTATCACTTTGATTGCTTCCGAATAAATCTATGCCCGTGTAAGAAAAATTATTTCCATTTGATTTATATAAAAAATCACAGGTGTTTTTGGCGGTTACGCCACAAAAAACACCTAATTCTAAAACATTTCTGGGATTATGACGTGAAAGTCTTTCAAGGAAAATGTTTCCCCATTTTCCTTTTAAACCAGATTTTCTCCAATAACTTTTATATTTAAATTGCAAATATTAAGCAAAAACCTCGCCCCATGTCCCTTGTGTCGAAGCTTTAGAATATTCTGTAGCTCTCCCCTCAAAGAAATTCATGTGCTCTACTCCATTTAGCATTGTGTCTAACCATGTTAATGGGTTTTTCTTAACGTCGTATATTGGCTTTAGACCTAGTTGTTCTAATCTTCTGTTACCAATAAATCTAATATACTGTTTAACTTCATCAGCTGTTAAACCCTGCATTGGGCCCATTTGAAATGCAAGATCGATAAATGCATCTTCATGATGAACAATTGTTTTGCAGGCTTCATAGATTTCATTTTTTAATTTATCATTCCAAATTTGCGGTTCTTCTTTAATGAAATCTCTGAATAGTCTAATCATAGAATTACAGTGCAAAGTTTCATCTCTTACTGACCAAGTTACTATTTGGCCCATGCCTTTCATTTTATTAAATCTAGGAAAGTTTAATAAAATCGCAAAACTGGCAAATAACTGTAAACCTTCTGTGAACGCAGAGAATACGGCCATCGTCATTGCTATGTTATGTTTCGATTTAACATCAAAACCTTGCATATAGTCGTACTTATCTTTCATTTCTTTATATTGTAAAAATGCAGAATACTCTGTTTCCGGCATTCCGATAGTATCTAATAGATGTGAATAAGCAGCGATATGCACTGTTTCCATTGCTGCAAAAGCTGTCATCATCATTAATACTTCTGTAGGCTTAAACACTGTTGTGTAATGTCTTAAATAGCAGTTGTTTACCTCAACATCTGCTTGGGTGAAAAATCTAAATATGTGAGTTAAAAGATTCTTTTCTTCTACTGAAAGATTTTTTTGCCAGTCTCTTACATCGTCTCCTAATGGCACTTCCTCTGGTAACCAATGAATTCTTTGTTGAGTTAACCAGGCATCGTAACACCACGGGTATCTAAATGGCTTGTAAACTGGGTTTTCTACTAATAAACCCATTTTATTTGGTTGAATAATTGTTGGTTTAGTTTTTTCTGCTACTGACATGATAAACACTCCTCATAGTTATTGCTTTCATTATTTGATTCTTGTTTTCCAGAGTAAACATTTTTTGTCACATCTGTTGAAGACCCGTTGTTTACATTTTCAGCCCTCTGGATTGATTTGGATCTACAATAGTAAAGGCTTTTTAAACCTTTTTTCCAAGCTTGAAAATGAATATCGTGAAGTTCTTTTTTATGTATATCTGCAGGAACAAAGATATTTACTGATTGTGCTTGTGAAATATGAGGCGTTCTATCTGCGCCGAGTTCAACAATCCATCTTTGATCTATTTCAAAAGCAGTTTTAAATGTATCTTTTTCATTCGCAGTTAAAAAATTTAAATGAGATACGGACCCTTGGTTAGTAGTGATACTTGACCAAACTTCGTCTGTATCTTTGTTGTATTTTTGAAGTATCTTTTTTAAGTATTTATTTCTAACATTAAACGAACCTGAGAGCGTTTTATGAGTGTAACTATTAGCAGCAATTGGTTCAATTCCTGGGGAAGACCCACCACAAATTATTGATATAGAGGCTGTTGGAGCTATCGCAGTTTTGTTTGAAAATCTTTCCTTCATTCCGTACTCTGCCGCATCAGGACATGAACCTCTCTCGTCAGCTAAAGTCTTTGAGGCTTCATCAACTTTCTCTTGTATGTTTTGGAATATCTTTTTATTCCAAACTTTACTCATTACTGAGCCGAAAGGAATATTTTTTTGCTGGAAGTATGAATGTAATCCCATAACTCCGAGACCGACACTTCTCTCTCTCATTGCAGAGTATTTTGCGTGAGCAAATTCATCTGGCGCTCTATTAATAAAATCAGTCATAACGTTATCTAAAAATCTCATTACGTCCTCGACAAATTGCGGATCATCTTTCCACTGGTCGTAAGTGTCTAAATTTAATGATGATAAGCAACAAACCGCTGTTCTTTGATTTCCCTCATTATCAACTCCAGTTGGTAAAGTAATTTCACTGCAAAGATTAGATGTTTTAACTTTTAACCCTGCAAGCTTATGATGTTGGGGGATTTGTCTATTAACTGTATCAATATATACAACATAAGGCTCACCTGTTTCGATTCTTGCAGTTAATAATCTTATCCATAAATTTCTTGCTGGTATAGTTTGTTGAACAGAACCATCGTAGGGACTTCTTAATGCCCATTGACCGCCTGTTTCTACTGCTCTCATGAATTCATCTGTTACTAAAACACCATGGTGCAAATTTAGAGATCTTCTGTTTACGTCTCCACCTGTTGGTCTTCTCATTTCAATAAACTCTTCAATTTCAGGATGGTCAATTTGTAGATAACAAGCAGCTGATCCTCTTCTTAAAGAGCCTTGACTTATTGCTAAAGTTAAAGAGTCCATAACCTTGATGAATGGGATTATTCCAGAAGTTTTTCCAACTTTACCAATTTTTTCACCAATAGATCTTAAATTACCCCAATAACTTCCTATACCTCCGCCTCTAGCCGCAAGCCAAACATTTTCTTCCCAAAGATTTGTAATTCCCTCTAGGCTATCGCTAGCTTCGTTTAAGAAACATGAAATTGGCAGTCCTCTCTCTGTGCCACCATTTGATAAAACGGGTGTGGCAGGCATGAACCATAAATTGCTCACGTAATTGTAAATTCTTTGTGCGTGTAAATTATCATCAGCATAAACACTTGCAACTCTCGCAAATAAATCTTGAAAACTTTCGTTCTGACCTAAATATCTATCTGTAAGTGTAGCTCTTCCAAAGTCAGTTAAGTTTCTATCTCTCGATCTATCAATTTTGATAGTGATACCCTTCTCGTTTTGGAATAATTCAGTCTCTCCAGATAAAGAAAATAAATCAGGCTTTTTGGGTCCGTTATTCTTTAGTTCGTTTTGGTTTTTTTGGCTTATTGAGCCGACAGCTTTCTTTATTGCCAATGATACACTTTTGTTCATATTTTCCTTGTTTTTAGTCGAATTGTTAACAAAACAACTACATGTTGTGTTACATTTAAGTTAATATACTATATAACATCGAAATCAATAGAACATTATAAGAACATCTGATTAATTTTGCAAGTGGAAAGTTTTGTTAATAAACATTTAATAACAAATGCCTATATTCTCTAGTATTTATAGCTAATGAAAATCAATCCAAATGGTTTTAGAGAATACGATGCAAGATGGATATTTGAAAAAGACATCGATATTGAGGGAATCACTAATTTAGGCAAAGGTCTTGGAACCCAAATCATTCAAAGCACTAAAAAAACTAATCCAAGAGTTATTGTTGGTCATGATTATAGATCTTATAGTGAAAAAATTAAAAAAGCTCTAACAGATGGTTTAATCTCAACTGGATGCAATGTTGAGGATGTAGGGTTATCAATTTCTCCAATGGTTTATTTTGCTCAGTTTAATTTAAACTCAGATGCCATAGCAATGGTAACAGCTAGTCATAATGAGAATGGTTGGACAGGAGTAAAAATGGGTATTCAAAAAGGTTTAACACATGCGCCAGAGGAAATGGCAAACTTAAAAGATATAACTTTAAATAAAAAATTTTTAGATGGAGAAGGATCATTAAAAAAAATCGATAATTTTAAAAATGTATATATTCAAGATGTTATTAAAAAAAAGTTAAATAAAAAAATAAAAGCCGTAGTTGCTTGTGGTAATGGGACAGCAGGAATTTTTGCTCCAGAAATTTTGAAAGGCATTGGATGTGAAGTTATAGAATTAGATTGTAATTTAGATTGGTCCTTTCCTAAATATAACCCAAATCCTGAAGATCTTGAAATGCTCCACGCTATAGCAAAAACTGTGAAAGATAATAAAGCCGATATTGGATTTGGTTTTGATGGAGATGGAGATAGATGTGGTGTAATAGATGAACAAGGAAATGAAATATTCTCGGATAAAATTGGGTTACTAATTGCAAGAAATCTTTCAAGTAACCACAAAAATTCAAAATTTATCGTCGACGTTAAATCAACTGGACTATTTAAAAACGATAAAATCTTGATAGAAAATGGATGTGAAACTATATATTGGAAAACTGGACATTCACACATCAAAAGAAAAGTTAATAAGGAGAAAGCACTAGCAGGTTTTGAAAAGAGTGGACATTTTTTCTTTAACCCACCTTTAGGCTATGGATATGATGATGGAATTAATTCAGCTATACAAGTTTGCCGCCTTATAGTAGATCAAAACAAAAAAATGAGTGAAATTATTAGGTCATTACCGGTAACTTATCAAACCCCAACGATGGCTCCTTACTGTAAAGATGAGGAGAAATATAAAGTAGTTGATGAAATGGTAAAAGAGGTAATGAAATTAAAAGATGAAGGTATTAAAATTGATAATCAAAGAATTGTTGAGATATTGACGGTTAATGGTGTGAGATTTTCACTTGAGGATGGATCATGGGGTTTAATAAGAGCATCATCTAATAAACCATCTTTAGTAATTGTAACTGAAAGCACTATATCAAATGAAAGGAAGAAAAAAATTTTTGAATTTATTGATAATCTTTTACAAAAAACTGGAAAGATTGGAGATTACGATCAAAAAATTTAAATTTTAAAATATTCGTATAAGAATCTAGTTCCAATAACTATAAGAAATAATCCAAAATATTTAGTCATTCTCATTTTATCAACT
This sequence comes from uncultured Pelagibacteraceae bacterium, assembly GCA_902630915.1. The sequence goes on from CACOWD010000005.1 coordinate 23,122, forward strand.
CTATGACTTGCTTTTGCTCCAAGTCTTGCCATGAATGCAGTAATAGGAAAAAAAACTAAAAAGGCTGGAATGTTTAAAAATCCAATACTCATAGGTAAATCAGCATCTAGGTATGAGCCAGAAATTAAAAAACCCCCTGCACCAAATAAAGCTATAATAAACCCAATTGCAGCCGCACTACCAATAGCTTTATTTATTGGATAACCAAAAAATTTTAAAATTGGAACATTCATTACTGCACCTCCTATTCCCATTGGTGCTGAAATAAAACCACTAACAATACCTGAAGCTGCTTTTGATAATAATCCCATTTTTATTTCAATGTTTGTTTCTTTTTCTTTCAAAAATAATAAATAGAAAGCAAGAATGTATACAACAATAGTAAAAAATAAAATTAAAGGTTTTGTCTCTAAACTTGCAGCAAATATAGTCCCAAGAATTACTCCTGTTGCAACAAAAAAACCAAAACCTTTTACAATGTTAAAGTCAACAGCTTTATGCTGATGATGAGTTAAAACAGATACAGTTGAAGTTGGTATAATTATTCCAAAAGAGGTTCCTACAGCTAAGTGCATGACGTATGCTGTTTCAATCCCCGTGGTGCTAAATATGTAAAACAAAATTGGAACAGTAATCAGTCCTCCTCCAATTCCAAACAAACCGGCAGCAAACCCTGCAGGTATTGCAGTTCCAATCATAATCAAAATTAAATAGACTATTTGTGATTGAGAGAGATCTTCCAAAATTATCTCTCTAAAGAAACTGGATTAGTTTTTTTGACTTGATCCATTATGTGATTTACTTTTTGTAAATCAGCATTTCTTATACACATATTTTTAGAAAGATATTGTTTCCACGTTTTTGAACCATTTTGTCCGTGAAATAATCCTACAGTGTGCCTCATAATATGATTTAACTGAACACCTTGTGATGTTTGCTCTTGTATATAAGGAATTAAATTTTCCATCACCTCGGATCTTGTCGGAACATGTTTGTTGTTAAAGATTTCTTTCTCAATTTCAGCTAAGAAATAAGGGGAATGATATACTGCTCTACCGATCATTACACCATCTACTTTTGATAAATGATTTTTAATTTCATAAGTTGTTTTTACACCGCCATTGATAATAATTTCATCATTTTTAAAATAATCTTTTAATCTATAAACAAAGTCATATTTTAGTGGTGGAATATTTAAATTCTCTTTAGGAGTTAGTTTTTTAAGTAATGCTTTTCTTGCATGAATTATGAATTTTTGTGAACCTGCATCTTTAGTTGTTTGAATAAAAGATTTTAAAAATTCGAAATTCTCAACATCATTGTAACCAATTCTTGTTTTAATTGTCACAGGCAATTTGGTTGCTTTAGACATTGCATCAATGCATTTAGCTACAAGATTTGGTTCTTGCATTAGACATGCACCAAATTTATTTTTTTGTACTTTTTTACTTGGACAACCTAAATTTAAATTTATTTCTTTATATCCGTAGTCTTCAGAAATTTTACATGCCTCGGCTAATTCATTTGGATTTGACCCCCCGACTTGAAGCGTTACTGGATTATTTATTTTTTTAAAAGAAAGTAGTTTTGATCTGTCTCCTCTTATAATTGCATTGGCAACAATCATCTCAGTGTAAAAATGTATATTTTTGCTTATAAGACTGAGAAAATAAATTTCATGCTTATCAGTGCAATCCATCATTGGCGCAACTGAAACAGTTTTCTTCATAATCTACTCTGATTTATTTTCTTCTTCAGCTGGAGCTTCTTCGCTTAATTCAAGAGGATCTTCCTCTTTGTCTAAATTTTCCTCTTTAATCTCTGGTTGTTCCGCTTTTAACTCTGAAAGAGCTTCGTCAGCTAAACTTGGTTTTTTTACTTCAGGAATTCTTCTTGTTCTTTTTGAGGGCAATATAGCTACACCACTTTTGGAAACTTGTCCTTTATACAAGTTTTCAAAATCATCATTAATTTCCTCCTCGATTTCTTCTTGTTCCTCTGACTCATCTGGCTCTTTTCTCAATCTTTTAATAGCGCTAGCTTCAACTTCTTTAACATTTATTTTTCCATCTCCAATTTCTCTCAATGAGATAATTGTTCGTTTATCATTATCTTCCTCAACTAACATTGGAGCGCCAGCATTTAGCTGAACAGTTCTTTCTTTTGCTAATAAGACTAGATCGTATTGGTTATCAACTTTTTCTAAACAATCTTCTACGGTAATTCTTGCCATGATGAAAAGTGTATATTCAAATAATCTTAAGAAATCAATTATTTTCTAAGCTTAATAGGTTCAAGTTTATTTCTTATTAATATTAAAAGAAACAACGAAATAACAATGTATATGCCTGATACAAAAGCAACATTTTCGATTGAAAAACCATTATCAATCATTAAACCAAAAACTGCTGTTCCAAAGGCAGTCGAAAACACCATAAAAGCAGTAGTTAAAGCTTTGATAGATCCAATAAATTTTACACCGTAAATTTCAGCCCAAGTAGATGAGCCAAGAACGTTAGCTAGTCCATTTGAAATACCTACTAAGCCTAAAAAAATAAATGCTGATAATTCATGTTGATAATTAAATAGTACAAACATCGCTATTAACAAAGGTATATTCATAAACAGAATTAATTTTCTACTCGTAAATTTATCTGCTAAAAATCCTGAGAAGAATAAAGTTATTATGGAGGCTAAAGAATAAACCATAAATGCTTTAGGTATTGTATAGATATTCCACATTTTAGAATCTGAAATAAATGACTGATAAACAAATACACCGGTAGCTATCCAGGGCATTGCAAGCATATTAAGCGAGACAATATAAAATCTATAATCTTTAATTACTTCTTGTCTTCTCCAACTTTTAATTTTAAAACTTTTTTCAGGGCCTAAATTTTTTTCTCTAGAATCTAATTTAATTTTTTTGATTGTACTTAAAACAACAAATGGCAAAAATATAATTATAATAATTGCTATTCCTTGCCAAACTGATCTCCAAGAATAAATTACAAATAAGTAAGTTACTAATACTGGTAAAATAAATTCTGCAGATGACAGTCCAAACCAAATCGTACTTAGAGCTTTTCCTCTAGATCTTTCAAAAAATCTTGAGATTGTAGTCGTAGACGTATGGCTCATTAAACCTTGGCCAGAAAATCTCATTAAAAATATACCAATCGATAGAAAAATAATACTATTGATGTAAGAAAAAAATAAAGAAGAAAAAAATAATAAAAAAATTACAAATAAAGAATAATAAATTATTTGGTACTCATCGATTTTCTTTCCAACCCATATTAGTAAAAGACTAGAAAATATTGTTGCAGAAGCATAGATATTTCCAAATTGTCCGTGGGTAATACCTAATTCATTTCTAATTGGTGCGTTAAACAATCCCAAAAAAAAACTCTGTCCAAAACTTGAAAAAAATGTAAATATAAAACCAAATATAATTACTTTTTTATTTACTGAAAGGTTAATCATTTATGAGTTGTAAAGTTGCTTTCATAGGTTTGGGTGTTATGGGATACCCAATGGCAGGTTATATATCAAAAGCTGGTCACAATGTAACTGTTTATAATCGTACAAAAAGTAAAGCTGAGAAATGGGTTAAAGAATTTAAAGGTAAAGCAGCAGATACTCCTATGGATGCTGTAAAAGACTGTGATTTTATTTTTACATGCGTTGGGAATGATAACGATTTAAGGGAAGTTACTTTAGGTGACAAAGGTTTATTCAAAACTGCAAAAAAAGGTTCTATCTACGTGGATAATACTACTGCATCTGCAAATATTGCTAGAGAACTTTACAAAGAAGCAAAATCAAAAGGTTTTGATTTCCTGGACGCACCTATTTCAGGTGGACAAGCGGGTGCCGAAGGTGGAATTTTAACAGTAATGGTTGGAGGAGAGGAAACTCCATATAAAAAAGCTGAACCAGTTATCGATTGCTACAGTAAAAAGATTAAACTGCTTGGACCTTCTGGAAGCGGTCAGTTAACTAAGATGGTAAATCAAATTTGTATTGCAGGTTTAGTGCAAGGATTGTCTGAAGCAATAAATTTTGGAATGAATGCGGGATTAAATATGCATGATGTAATCGAAGTAATTTCAAAAGGCGCTGCACAATCTTGGCAAATGGAAAATAGACATAAAACAATGATTGAAGATAAATTTGATTATGGTTTTGCAGTTGATTGGATGAGAAAAGATTTAAAAATTGCTATGGATGAGGCTAAAAAAAATAACTCACCTTTACCTATTACAAAAATAATTGATGAATATTACGCTGAGGTGCAAAAAATGGGCGGTCAAAGATGGGACACTTCTAGTTTAATAAAGAGATTTAGAAAATAAATCGTGTCAGAAACAGTTAGTTACTACGAAGATTCAAAAGAGATTGAAAAGAAAATTTGGGATTTGTTATCTAATGCAGTTAAGGATAGATCCTCTGAATTTAGAACTCCAGTATTCATTTGTGGAAATGATAAAGATTTTGATGGCAGAGTTGTAGTTCTTAGAAAAGCAGATCAACAAAATAATTTTATTCAGTACCACAGTGATATTAGGTCTTCAAAAATTAAGAAAATTAAAAATAATCCTAAGTGCTCAATTTTGTTCTATAGTAAAGAAGAAAAAATACAGCTTAGAGTAAAGGCCGAGTGCGAAGTTAATTATGATAATGATGTAGCAAAAGAGTCTTGGGAAAAAACTGGCCACATCAGTAGAAAATGTTATTTGGTTACTAATGGACCTGGAACAGAGTCTGAAATACCAACTTCAGGTTTAGATAATAAATTTGATAATTTTGATTTCACAAAAAAAGAAAGTGAAGCAGGCTATAAAAACTTTTGTGTAATAAAATGTAAAATCAAAAGTATTGAGTGGCTTTATTTAGCAGCTAAAGGTCATCGAAGAGCTTTGATTGATTTAAATGTTTCTAAAAAATTTACTTGGTTAGTTCCTTAAACTATTTTTTATATTTTTTAATATTTTCTACGTAATCTCTTGCATTTTCTTTGATGTGTTCAATCTCCTCATTAGTAACTTGCCTTACCACCTTACCAGGGCTTCCAAGAACTAATGAACGATCAGGAATAACTTTATTTTCTGTTACTAATGAGTTAGCTCCGATAATACAATTTTTTCCAATCTTTGCTTTGTTCAAAATAGTTGAACCTATTCCAATTATGCAATCGTCTAAAATTTCACATCCATGAAGCATTACCATGTGCCCTATCGTAACTCCTTTACCAACTATTGTTGGGCAACCTGGATCGGTGTGTATTACGCTGCCATCTTGAACATTTGAGCCTTCACCAATTATTATTGGTTCTAAATCACCTCTTAAAGTTGCATTAAACCAAATATTAGAATTCTTTTTTAATTCTACTCTACCAATAATAACTGCGTTTGAAGCTACCCAGCTATGTGGATCAATTTTAGGAGTGTGACCGTTAACATCGTAAATCATAAATTTGCTGTAATGTATTATTAATTATCTTATAATATATTATGGCTTTAACAAAGACACCAGTCTGCGATTTTGGAAAAAAAGCTGAAGATTTCAAACTAAAATCGATAGAAAATAAAATAATCTCTCTTAATGACGTGAAAGGTGAAAAAGCAACACTAATTATGTTTATTTGTAATCACTGCCCTTATGTAAAGGCTATTATTCGTGATTTAGCGAGAGATTGTAACGACTTAAAAAAAGATGGGATTAATTCCGTTGCAATCATGTCTAACGATACTAAGAATTATCCAGAGGACTCATTCGATAATATGATCAAATTTGCAAGTGCGAATAACTTTGGTGCAATAAATTATTTAATTGATGAAACACAAGATATTGCGAGAAAGTACGGTGCTGTTTGCACTCCTGACTTCTTTGGTTATAATAAAGAATTAAAGCTACAATATCGAGGTAGATTCAGAGAGCTTAAAAATTTAAAACCAATTTCAAATGGAGATAGCGATTTAAAAGTAGCGATGAAAATGATCTCTGAAACACAAGATGGTCCAAAAGATCAATCCCCGAGTATGGGATGCAATATAAAGTGGTTTAATTAATGTTTTTAGTTTCTACAAGAAATTTTCCTCCTGAACTTGGTGGAATGCAGAACTTAATGGAAGGCTTGTCGAATTCTCTTACAAACCATGGTCCGGTAAAGGTTTTTGCAGACGATCATGAATATGCTGAAAAATACGATCAAAATTCTAAGTTAAATATAGAAAGAATTTCAGGTTTTAAAATATTTAGAAAGTATAGAAAAGCTAATTTAGTAAAAGATTTTATTAAACAAAATCAAGTTAGAGCATGCTTCTTTGATCATTGGAAAAGTATTGAAAATGTTGATCTAGAGAGCCTTAATAAAACAAAATCTTTTTGTTTGATACACTCTAAAGAAATAAATCATCCCTTTGGCTCGTCTTTGAATAAAAGAGTTTTAAAAGCCTTAGGAAAAGCAGATTTTGTAATTGCAAATTCAAAGTTTACTAAGGAATTAGGTTTGAAACTAGGTATCAAGGATATCAATGTTATTAATCCTGGTTGTAACTATCCCATTGATGTTAAAAACGAAGCAAGAGAGTTTTCTACAAAAATTTATGGTAATTCTTCACCAAAATTAATCACTATTTCTAGATTGGATGGCCGCAAATGCCATCAAAATATTTTGATGACTGTAAAAAATCTTTTACCAATATTTCCAAATTTAAAATATGTGTCAATTGGAGATGGAGATGAGAGAAAAAATCTCGAAAAATTAAAAAAAGAGTTAGGTTTAGAAAATAATGTTAAATTAATTTTTAATTCTACTGAGCAGGAAAAAGTTGGATTACTCGAAAAGTCAGATGTATTTGTGATGCCCTCAGTTGTTTATAAAAAATCAGTTGAGGGATTTGGTATTGCTTACATTGAAGCTGCTTCGTACGGGAAACCATCAATTGGTGGGATTTACGGTGGTGAGGGAGATGCAATAAAATCTGGGATTACAGGATATCTTTGTAATGGAAACGATCTAAATGCAATTTACGATACACTTTTAAAAATTTTATCTAATGAAAAATATAAAGAACTTGGTTTAAACGCTTTCAATTTTTCAAAAGAGTTTAATTGGGAAAAAACTATAAAAAAATATATTAATTTAATTTAGATTTAATTTCTTTTAAAACAGTATCAACAGATAGATGATTTAAGTTATCAACACTTATTGCTTTAAAATTATAGTTTTCAATACTTACTTTTTTGGCGGTAGTATGACTTCCAAAAATTACAATTCCTTTTTTATCCAAATGTGATGCTATATGTGCGGGTCCGGTATCATTAGCAATAATTAATTTAGCCTCTCTTATTAAAGATATTAAAGTTTTAATGTTAATTGGCTGATTATTATCTAAAACTACCTTAGCATTCAATTTAACAGCTTCATCAATTTCGTTTGGTCCTGGTGCTAACAAAATTGGATATTTATTTTTATATTCTTGTTTTAATCGTGAAATTAGATTCTTAAAAAAAGGCCATTTTTTTTGAGGGAGTTTTTTTGAGCAAAATGGAAATAATAAAATAAATTCGTTATTTGCATATTGTTTTTTTAACCTAGAGATATCTGATATAGCCCAATTCAAATCTATATTTTTCACAAATTCAGTATTAACTCCACTTTTTTTTAATTGAATTTCCATTCTGTCAAGAACAGGGTAATTATCAAAATCTCTCTTTTTTTGACCAGGCTCTAATGAAGTTTCAGAACTAGACCACTCAACATTTTTTAGAATAAATCTTTTATAGAATTTTGTTCTGCTTGAATTTTGTAAATCAAATATTTTTGTAAAATCGTATTTTGCTAGATTTTTTTTTAAATTATTGAGATAAAATAAATTCCATCTAGGCAATCTCTTATCTATAATAACGCCATCTAAATAAGGACACTCAGACATAAAAATTGCATAAGGCTGAGTTGTTAGTAAAAATACTTTTCTATTTTGGTAAAAATTTTTAATATCTTTGATAGCTCCATTTGCTTGAATTAAATCGCCAAGGGAACCATGTTTTATAATTAATATATTTGACATTATTATTTCGAAGTATATTTAATGATTAATATAGTCAAATATAAATATGAGTAGCAAAATGGACAAAATATTGGCAGAAATATCGGCTGGAGAGTTAATAGATAAAATCACCATTTTAGAAATAAAAAAAGAAAAAATAATTAATAAAGAAAAATTAGCAGAAGTTGATAAAGAATTAACCTCATTAAATCAGACTTTAAGCAAATCTATTAACGATAGAGATAAAATTGTTAATTTTAAGAATGAACTTAAAAAAATAAATTTAAAACTTTGGGAAATAGAAGATGGAAAAAGATCCGCTGAAAAAAAAAATAGATTTGATCAAAAATTTATTGAACTTGCTAGAAATGTTTACAAATTTAATGATGAAAGAGCAAAGATCAAATTAGCGATCAATAATGCTCTCGGATCAAATATAAAAGAGGTTAAATCATACGAGTAATTAATCAGCATTTAAACTAGGTATTCGCTGTCGTAGTTTTTTTGGCAGATAAGGATTGATAGAAGCTGTAATAACCCCTTCTGATTTTCTTAATTCTTTAATTATTTCTCCATCTGGAGAAATTATTAATGAATGTCCAAAAGTTTTTCTACCGTTGTAATGTGTTCCTCCTTGAGCTGGAGCAAATATATAGCAAAAATTTTCTATAGCTCTTGCTCTTAATAAAGAGTGCCAATGTTTTTTACCTGTTGTTTCGGTAAATGCTGAAGGCACAGATAAAAATAATGATCCTAATTTAGATAATTTTCGATAAAGATTTGGAAATCGAAGATCGTAACAAATGCTTAAACCAATCTTTCCCCAAGGTAAATTAAATGTCTTAATCTTGTTTCCTGCATTAAAACATTTAGACTCAAAATATTTTTCTTTTTTACTTAAGATAACATCATACATGTGAATTTTGTCATAGTAAGTTTTAATTTTTCCTTTTTTATCAATTAGAACTGATCTATTTACTAATTTGTTTTTAGAAACCTTTATTATCAATGATCCTATTAAAATCCATTTTTTATATCTTTTTGCAAGTTTTCGGATACCATTAAGATAAATATCGTTTTTCATTGAAGTGCAAACTCTTAAAAGTTCTTTTTTATCTAATGAGAAGTGAGAAGAAACTTCTGGAGTAATTATAAAATCAGTTTTTTGTTTAATTGCTTTAATAATAAGTTTAGTAGTTTTGTTTAAGTTAGAGCGGATATCATTATTTGATCTTAATTGAATACAAGAAATGCGAAACATTACTTCATTATAGATGAAGCAAAATTCCATTTACAGTCAAAACTAGGAATATAAGCACCAGATAATCTAACATTTCCAAAACTTTTTTCTAAAACTTTACACCAATTATCAACTTGTTTTGGTTTTTTGTCCTGACTTCCAACTTGAGCAGTTATCACGCCACCTTTTTTTAGTATTCTTTTTAAGCCTTTCATATTTTTTTTTGCTAAATCAATGCAATATTGGTCGTCATTTAAATCTACAAAAATTTTATCATATTTCGAATCTTCTATTTCTTTTATACTTTTAAACGCATCTCCCCAAAAAGTTTTAATTTTGTTACTTTTTTTAACTTTTGAACAAACTTTTGGTAAATGACGATAACAAACATCTACAATCTCTGGATCTAGTTCAAACCAGTCGATGTAGTTGGAGTTATTCTCTAAACAGGCTCTAGCTACTCCTCCATCTCCTCCGCCGATAATTGCAACATTGTTAATTTTTTTACTTAAATCGTAACTAGATTTGAAAAAATTTGAGCTATAGATTTTTTCATCTTTTTCAGCTACTTGAATTTCATGATCTATAAACAAGGCGTGACCAAACTCTTCTAGGTCCATAATTTCAACAAACTGACCGACTTTAGAAGTGAACTTCTCTAAAACATCTTTGACCACATAGAATTTCTTTTGTCCTGGTGTGCTATAAATATCATCATAGAGACCTATGCTACTTCGATCAAAAGCATTGGTGACAACTCTTTGATGGTCAATCTCTTTTCTTAAAATTTTAAGAGCGACTTTAGGATTCACTTTTCCGCATGTAAAAAAATCAAAGCTTATAACGCCTCTTTCAGGAAAAGTATGAAAACTAAAATGACTTTCTGACAATAAAGCAACTAAAGTAAAGCCTTGTGGTTCAAATTTGTGGGAAGCAACGTTTAATATTTCTACTTTTGCAGCTTTTGCTATTTTATAGATAACTTTTTCGTAAAATTCAGGTGAATAATCTTTTTTAACACCAAGAAAATCGATGGTAATGTGTTCACCAACTTTAATCATTAAAAACTATCCTTTTTTATAATTTTTAAATTTTTCTAAGACAATTTTCATTTCTTTTTTTGAAAGAATCTTAGGTATTCCAATTCTTATGGCATTTATATATTGATGGCAAATATTTTCGATCTCCTGAGCAAGCTCAAAAGTTTTTTCCATATTTTCTCCGAAGGCAACCTGGCCGTGATTAGCAATCAAACATGCTGTTCTATTTTTTAATGCTTTGATAATATTTCTTGAAAGATTTTTTGTTCCAAAAGTAGCGTATTTACTACACTTAATGTCTTCTCCACCTGCTACTGCAACCATATAGTGAAAAGCTGGGATACTTTTTTGATGAGTAGAAACAGCTGTAGCACAAGTAGAGTGAGCATGGACTATTGCTTTAGCCTCTTTTTTATTCACATAAATATCTTGATGAAATCTCCATTCTGAGGATGGTTTGCCTTTTTTTTTATCATAAAAACCTTTAAGCGAAACAAAGATAATGTCTTTTGGTTTTAAAGACGAATATTTTCTTCCTGATGGAGTAATATAAAAACCATCCACTCCTTTTTCTTTTGATCTGACAGATATGTTGCCTGATCTTAAAGCAGACAGATTAGTGATGTTTAATTTTTTAGAATATTTTATTACTTCAGCTTTTAATTTACTCACTTGAATAGACCTTTTAAACCTTTTTCCGAAGCTTCACAAATTCCTTTTTCTGTAATTAACCCTGTAACATATTTAGCAGGTGTTACATCAAATGCTAAGTTCATTGATTTACTTTTCTCTGGGTATATTCTTACTTTTGTAACTTGATTATTTTTGTCTATACCTTCTACGTGAGATAGCTCTTGAGAATTTCTCTCTTCAATTGGTATTTGTTTATGATCTTTTATATTCCAATCTATTGTCGAGCTAGGAAGGGCTACGTAGAATGGAACATTGTTATCTTTTGCTGCTAATGCTTTTAAATAAGTTCCTATCTTGTTGCACACATCGCCGTTGGACAATGTCCTATCAGTTCCAACAATACAAATATCGACTTTACCTCGTTGCATAAGTATTCCTCCAGCATTATCTGTAATTACAGTATTTGGAATTCCCTCTTCATTTAGTTCAAAAGAAGTTAAGTTCGCGCCTTGATTTCTTGGTCTTGTTTCATCAACCCAGACATGAAGTTTTAATCCTTTTTGGTGAGCAAGATAAATTGGCGAAGTAGCTGTACCCCAATCTATAGTAGCTAACCATCCAGCATTACAGTGAGTTAAAATATTAACTGTATCTTTTTTTTTATTAGAGATTTCTTCAATAATTTTAAAACCATTTAACCCTATTTTTTTACAGAAACTAACATCTTCTTCTACAATATCTTTTGCTTCATCAAGTGCTAACTTAAGAATATCTTTATCATTAACACCAGATAATTTTTTCATCATTCTATCTACAGCCCATTTTAAATTTATTGCTGTTGGTCTTGACGCTATTAATTCCTCACTAGATTTTTTCAAAAAAGATAAATCCTTTTTTTCGATTATTGATAAAACTAAACCATATGCAGCTGTAGCACCAATAAGAGGAGCTCCCCTTACCTCCATAGTTTTAATTGCATTGATTGCATCTTTTATAGTTTTTAAATCTTTAATTATAAATTGATGAGGTAATTTTGTTTGATCAATTATCTTAACTAAATTATTTTCAAACCAAATAGTTCGGTAAGATTTATTTTCTATCCTCATTATTTTTTATTAAGAACTCTTCCCGCTATATTATTGAGTTTTTTGATTGTTTTTTTAGTTCTTAATTTTTCATCAGTAATAATAGCAACATTTAAACAATCATTTGCAGGATCTTTTTCTACTGAATAATTTTTAAAAGTTTTGATTATTTCTTTGATCATGTTTTGTGCATTAGCCGCATTTTTCATTAAAGTTTGAATTACCATACTTACATCAACTTCATCATGATCCGGATGCCAACAGTCATAATCCGTTACCATTGCAACAGTACTATATCTAATTTCTGCCTCTCTTGCTAATTTAGCTTCGGGCATATTAGTCATACCAATTACATCAGCTCCCCAAGATCTATATAAATTTGACTCGGCTAAAGTAGAAAATTGAGGTCCTTCCATTACAACATATGTACCTCCAAATTGATAATTAATATTTAATTTCTTTAATGCAGCCTCGCAACAATTCGAAAGTCCTGGACTTGTAGGTTTAGCCATTGAAACATGGGCTACTATTTCTTCATTAAAAAATGTTTTTATTCTTGAAAATGTCCTGTCAATAAATTGGTCTACAATTACAAATTTTCCTGGTTCTAAGTTTTCTTTAAGAGATCCTACCGCAGATACTGAGATTATATCTGTAACCCCTAACTGTTTCATCGCATCAATATTTGCCCTAAAATTTATATTTGATGGATTTATTTTGTGACCTCTTGAATGCCTGGGAATAAAACAAATTTCTTCTTTTCCAATACTAGCTAATAAAATTTCATCAGAAGGTTTTCCCCAAGGAGTATTAATTTTTTTCCATTTTGTTTTTTCAAAGCCATCCATTTTGTAAAGGCCGCTGCCCCCAATTATCCCTAACTTTCTTTTTTTCATCATTTAATTATTAATGCTTTTTTGTTAGAACTTGAAGCATAAATATGGATTTAAAAAAATACATTCGATCTATTCCAGACTATCCGAAAAAGGGAATTTTATTCAGAGACATCACTACTTTAATAAAAGATCCCGAAGCATTTAAGTTTACAAATGACAAAATAATTGAAATTGCAAAAAAGATGCAATTTGATAAGGTTGCTGCTATTGAGTCTAGAGGTTTTGTTTTCGCTTCTACAGTTTCTTATTCTTTAAATAAACCTTTTATTTTATTAAGAAAAAAAAATAAATTGCCTGCAAAAACTTACTCAGTAGATTTTACTTTGGAGTATGGTGAGGCTACAATTGAAGTGCATAGAGACTCTATTAATAATGGAGAAAAAATACTTGTAATCGACGATCTTATCGCAACTGGGGGTACGGCTGAGGCTGCGGCAAAATTAATAAAAATTTCAGGCGGTATTGTAGCTGGTTTTATTTTTGTTATTAATCTTTTTGATCTTCCGGGAAATAAACTCCTTAAAGATAAAGGTTTTGAAACTGAGTGCCTCATAGAGTTTCCTGGTCATTAGATATTTTTTATAAAATTTTGGATATAATTTTTGAGACTTATTTTTCCAAAATGTTTATATATTTTGTTAGACAAATTCTTATCAGTTAAAGCAGACACATACCTTTCACCCTCTCTTTTAGGTAAGTACTTGATTTTAGATTTAAACAATCTAGCAACTTCTATAATAGAGTAAGATTTTTTATTAGAAATGCTATAATGTCTGCATAAATTTTTTTTCCAAGCTAAATAGCAAATTTTTATTGTGTCATCGATATGCGTAAACCTTCGAGTTTGAGTACCTGGTCTTACAACAGGTAGTGGTTTTCTTTTTTTATGATGATCTTCAAATATTCCTATCACTGTTGACATTTTCCCACTACAAATTTGATGAGGTCCATATACATTATAAAAATAAATTACCTCATATTTAAAATTAAACCACTTCTTTAGATTTTCAAGTAATTCAAGATTTTTTGCTTTTGTAAAAGCATAAGGAGATAAATTTTTATCATTTCCTTTATTCCCTAATGATGCTGAAGTAGCAGAATAAATTAGTTTTATTTTATTTTTCAAACAAAAATTGAAAACTGAGCTGGATCCTACTGAATTCGATTCAATGCACTCATTCATTTTTGAAAAACTTTGATAAATTCTAGCAAACTCTCCAAAATGGAAAACAGATTTTATTTCTTTAGGTTTGTTGATTAATTTTGAGATATTTTTTGTGCTACCTTTTATGTATTTCACCCTTTTATTCTTTAAATGATTTTTTTTAAAACCAGAGGAATAATCGTCTAAACTTATTATGTTATAATTTGTCTTTTTTAAAAAAAATTTAATTAGATTAGTACCAACAAAACCAGCACCACCAGTTATTAAAATTTTTTTATTTTTTTTCATTATGAATTTATTATATTTATGGTTTCTATAAATCAATCTAATGATGGTCTATACCAAGATTTTCTTCCTAAAACAGAATTTATTATTCCACTCATTCGACTAAAGTATATATCTCTTTTTTTAATATTAAAGGTTAATTGATAAAAAAAAGTTTTAATAATCGAGGAAATAAATTTTGGCATAATAATAATTAAGGCTATTAAAAATCCTTTATATTTTTTATGAAAATAATAAGTAGACCACATCCAATGCCAATTTCTATTTTTTTCAAATTCATTTTTATTATTTTTATCAACTGATCCAGATCCTTCATGATTTATTTTTATATTTTTTGACAAAATTATCTTTCCTTTATTCATCTTAACCTTTTTGCATAAGTCAATTTCCTCAAAATAAAGGAAAAAATTTTCGTCAAAAAAAGAATTATTAAATTTTTGGATATTAAAAAAAATAGCAAATCCTTTTAAATTATCTACTTCAAATTCTTCAGAATTAACTATAATATTACTTTGGTTATTTGCTGGCCCTATTAACCAAAAATCTTGAAATTTTTTTGCAGTACTTAAAAAATTACTAATACAATTTTTTTCTAATTTAGTATCTGGATTCAAAACTAATGCATATTTTGTCTTAACTTGGTTTAGGCCAATATTATTCCCTCTTGCATATCCTAAATTCTCTCTTGCCAAAATACATTTTACATTACTATATTTTGACTCAATTAGTCTTTTGAATTCTTGATTATTTGAATTTTCGACTACTATTATATTTATATCATCAGGAATAGAGTTAAGACACGCTAATATTTTATTTTCACTTCTATATGTAACAATTACTACAGTAAGATTGTTTGATTCCATTTAATAATAATATTTGATTTTGAAAGATAATTCTTTTACTAATTTAACTCATTAGTCGTATAATTCTAAAAATTTATGAAAAAAATCATTGTTACAGGTGGATCAGGGTTCATAGGTAGCAACTTAGTTAATTATCTTATTAAAAAAAAATACTTTGTAATTAATATAGACAAACTTACATACTCATCAAATAAATATTTTAGTGATATTAGAAGTAAGAAAAATTATAAATTTTTCCAATTTGATATAAACAATAAGAATAAGCTAATAAAAGTTATAAGAAAATTTAAACCGAAAGCAATTTTTAATTTAGCTGCAGAAACACATGTGGATAGATCTATTGATGGACCTAGAGATTTTATTCATACAAATTTAAATGGAACATTTTATTTATTGGAGTCTTTAAGATTTTTACAAAAGAAAAAAATTAAACCTAGGCTTATTCATATTTCAACAGATGAGGTATATGGAGACATTAAAAGGAATTTAAGATCTGACGAAAATTATAAATATGAACCTAGTTCCCCTTATTCAGCTACAAAAGCTGGCGCAGATCATTTAGTAAAATCATATATTCGCACATACAAATTAAATGCTGTAATATCAAATTGTTGCAACAATTATGGTCCATTTCAATTTCCAGAAAAATTAATACCAAAAATGATTGCTAATATTTTAAATAATAAAGAGCTACCAATTTACGCAAAAGGAGAAAATTCTAGAGAGTGGATACATGTTCAAGACCATTGTGAAGCCTTATTAAGGCTATATTTGAAAGGTAAGACGGGAGAAAATTATAACGTTGGGTCAGGAAAAAATTTAAGGAACATTGATTTGGTTAAAAAAATATTAAAAATCTTTAAGTCTTTGGGAGTCAAAATAGGAAAAAAATCTAAAATCAAATTTGTGAAAGATAGACCAGGTCATGATTATAGATATGCTCTTAACAATAAAAAAATTTTGCGAAAATTAAAATGGAGTAATAAAATTTCTTTTGAAGATGGTTTAAGAAATACAGTAAAATGGTATTTAGCTAATGAGACGTTTATTAAACAGATAAAAAGAAAAAAATACGAAAAAAGATTTGGCTTAAGTACATGATAAGAAAAGGAATTATTTTAGCTGGTGGTTTGGGTTCAAGAATGAGTCCTTTGACTAAAGCAATAAACAAACAACTTCTACCACTTTATGACAAACCCCTAATTTTTTATCCTTTATCAATTTTAATGCTTGCAGGAATTAAGGATATTTTAATAATTGTAAACAAAGGTCAACTTGGTCAATTCAGAAAGATTCTTCCTGAAAAAAATAATTTAGGTATAAAAATAGTATATAAAGAACAACCTAAACCTGCTGGCTTACCTCAAGCTTTCACAATAGGTGAGAAATTTATCGGAAAAGATAACGTTTCTTTAATTTTAGGAGATAATTTTTTCTACGGTCAAAGTTTATCAAATACTCTTAAAAAGAATTTATATTTTAAAACAGGTGCTAAGATTTTTTTACACCCAGTTAAAAATCCACAAGATTATGGTGTTGCTAATATAAATAACAAAAAAAAAGTTATTAATCTTAAAGAAAAACCAAAAATAACCAAATCTAACCTTGCTGTTACAGGTCTTTACTTTTTTGACAACAAAGTTATCGAGTTTTCAAAAAAATTAAAGCCTTCAAAAAGAGGAGAGTTTGAAATAATTGATCTTTTAAATATTTATAGAAAAAAAAATAAATTAAAAGCTGAATTCATTGGAAGAGGTGGAGCTTGGTTAGATACTGGAAATATCGATGATTTTTATAATGCTTCTAATTTTATTGCAGCTATTGAAAATAGACAAGGTCTTAAAATTGCTTGCTTAGAAGAAATTTCATTTAGAAATAAATGGATTACTAAAAAAGAAATTAATCATGCAATAAAATTTTATGGTAATTGCGATTACTCAAAATATCTTAAATTATTAATTGAATAATGTTTAAAGTTCTCGTAACAGGATCTGATGGCAGATTTGGAAGGGTGCTTAAAAAATTTGATATAAATAAGAAATTTATCTTTAAAAATAAAAAACAGCTTAATATTTTATCTGAAAGATCAATTACTAATAATATTAAAAAGTATAAACCTAATTGTATTTTGCATTTAGCAGGTCTTTCTCGGCCAATGAAAATACATGAAATAAATATTTCTAAAAGTATAGATTTAAATATTATTGGAACTTGCAATATTGTTAAAGCTGCAGCCAAACATAACATTAAAATAATATATCTTTCAACTAGCTATGTTTATGAGGGCACAAAGGGTAATTACAGTGAAGATGATCCAGTTAAACCTTGGAATAATTACTCTCGATCAAAGCTTGGTGGCGAATGTGCAGTAAACATGTATAAAAATTCACTTATTATAAGACTTTGTATGACTGAAAAACCTTTTATACATAAAAAAGCATATTCAAATGTTAAATCAAATTTTCTTTTTCAAGAAGATGCTGCAAAAATTATTTTAAAAGTATTAAAAAAAAAAGGAATATTAAATATTGGTGGAAAAAGCCAAACAATTTATAATTTTGCTAAAAAGCATAATAAAAAGATTAAGAAAATTTTTTCTAAAGGAGAGTTTCCTTTTAGAACTGATATGAGTTTAAAAAAATTAAAAAAAGTTTTAAAATCATGAAAATAAGAAAAACAGGATTTAAAGATCTTTTAATTATCGAGCAGAAAGATAATAAAGATAACAGGGGTAGCTTGAGAGAAACTTTTAATAATAAGATTTTAAAAAAAAAATTTGTTTTTGAGTACTGTACTACCTCAAAAAAAAATGTGTTAAGAGGTTTCCATTTTCAAACAAAATTTAAGCAATCAAAATATGTAAATGTCGTAAAAGGAAAAATTCTTGATGTTGTAATTGACTTAAGGAGAAAATCTAAAACTTTTGGAAAATCTTTCAAAATTATATTATCTAAACGAAATTCTCTAGGTCTATATATTCCTGCTGGTTTTGCCCACGCTTACTATAGTTATGATAAAGAAAA